>JAADYY010000065.1 GCA_010092805.1 Chloroflexota bacterium
CAACTGCCAGGTGATTGGCGGTGAACAGGCCTGCCGTGAGATGAAAGCGCTGGTGTACAGCACCGCAGCGATCTATGGATTGGATGCCTCAATCGGCGAGGATAAGCCATTGATGTGAGTAGTGTATCGACGCGTTCTGAATGCCTCCGCTTCATCAAACTTCCTCTCTGAACAGGCTTAAGCCAAATATGCTGCAACCACAGACTCCGCACAAGTAGGCGGAGTCTGTGGGGTATGCTGAAGTTGCCAGACGCTCTGCGTACCACCACGATCAGACAGGAGGCGAGATGCACACACTTCATCTGCAAACGCAGGACTCGCGCTACGCCACGCCGGAAGAGCTGGCCGAAGCCGCGATCAAACCCTATGAGCTGCCGCCGAGCTATGCGAACCGGCTGATGGCCCACCAGGCGCAGACGATTGCCGCGCTACGTGCGGGGGCAGCGCCCATCGTTATCAACACCGCCACCACCGGCGATGGCAAGAGCTTTGCCGGGCAGCATGTGCTGTTCACGGGCGAACGGCGTGGCTTGATCATGTACCCGACCAACGAACTCGCCAAAGATCAAGAGCGCTCTCTGGGCAAACTCAAAGCGGAGTGGCCCAACGGCAGCATTCAGCAGCTCCGCGCATCGGTGATCACAGCAGCGCAGCTCGATGAGATTCAGCACGAGGTGCAGAACGCGCAGCGAACCGAAGCGCTCGATCTGCTGCTCGGATATGCGGATCTCGTGCTCACCAACCCGGATATTTTCCATTTGATGCTGCAGTTCCGCTACCAGCAGGCTGGTGCCGCTGCCGATTTTATTCTAGGGGCGGTCGCCCGCAAGTTTAACCTGTTCACGTTCGACGAATTCCACATCTTCAATACGCCACAGGTGCTCTCCGCGCTCATCGCTATGCTACTCCTCATGGAAAACACCCGTAGGACTGACGCTGATCCGCGCTTTCTGTTTCTTTCCGCCACGCCGCAGACGATGCTGACCGAATTGGCCCGTGCCGCCAACATCCCCTTCACGGTGGTGCACGGCGATTATGTGCATGGCAGTCCGCAGCCAGACGCGGATCGGCGGCGGATTCTCCAACCGGCCACGCTGCATCTGCACGAGCGCGGCGACGGCTTGGAAGCATGGATCGAGACGCATCTCGATCACGTGATCGACTTTTTCGCCCGCAACCGCCCGGCGCGCGGCGTGATCCTCGCCAACAGTGTGGCGACGGCCTACCGCGTCCATCAGCGCTTGATCGAGCCATGCCGCCAGGCGGGTATTGACCTGGGCGAACCGAATACGGGCCTTACACCGTCTGCGGATCGCAAAATCGAGGCCGACTTGTTCGTCGCTACCTCCACCGTTGATGTCGGTGTGGATTTCAAGATCAATTTTCTGGTGTTCGAAAGCATCGACGCCGCAACGCACCTCCAGCGGTTGGGCCGGTTGGGGCGGCACGCCCAAGCCGCGGATGGCGAGCCGTTTGGGGCTTACGCAGCACACGGCCTGCTGTTCGCCTGGGTGCTGGACAAGATCAAAGCCGAATTCACGGATCAAGCCGAAATCAGCCGGGCAGCCTACGGTGAAGTGATCGCAAGCGCCTTTCCAAAACCGCAGGAATTCGCGGCTTATCGCCAGCAATATGCAGGCATCCAGGCGGGCAATGTGCTCGCTCAGCTTGAGCAGAAACCCATTCGCAACCAGTATGCGGAAGTCCGGGAACGGCTGTACGGGCGCTATGCCGCGTTGTTTCCCGCGCACCTGTTGAAACGACACACCTTGAAAGACTGGATAACCCAGACCCCGCACATTTTCAAGGAAGCCAGCGCGTTTCGGGGCACCAGCCCCTTCACCGCGCTGGTGCGGAATACACTGGGTGGGGGCGAGCCAATTCTCCCCTACAACCTGATCACGCTGCTGCGTTACGGTAAATTGAGGTCACTGGCGTGGGAGGAAGCTTATCGACACGCCGGCGAGCGGGCGGCGCTCCTCGAAAAGTCGGAGCCGCTCAGCGCGTATCACCTGGTCGGCTGGCTGGACCAAAAGCCGCGCCGCCTCTCGATCCTGCTCGATGAGCCAACTTCCGGATGGGATTCAGGCGACTTCGAAACGGTGGTCGAACAGCACAACTTCAAGTTTATGATCGACGGGCCGCATATCCCTGACCTCTTCACGCTCAATCGAACGCTTGCAGCGCGGACATTGGTAGCAATACTCGTGCGCAATGAGGATCCCGAAAGCCTGCGCATGCGTTATCGGTTGGGCTTGCAGCTCGAGTTGTTCGCGTTCAGAAGTCAGGATGACGCAACGCGGGGCACAGTGGCCTTTGGGCGCGATGCCCTGCTGCTGGAGTCCTTAATTCACTATCGTAAATCAAAGTCTGATGATCCAATGTTTGGCTGAACACTTATCGATCTATCATAAAGCATCAAGAGATGACGAAGATGGAGGAGCGCCATCATGCCACCGAGGAAACGTATCGCTGTCCCCCCTGAAGACCCGCTGGGCGAGGCCGATACGCCTGAACAGTCGGATTTCGACGACGACATCAGCGCCGATGAACTGGACGAGGTTCGCGAACAGCCCGACACCCAACCTGGCAAAACACGCCGCGTCCTGGCGGAAGAGCCGCTGCTGACCACCCTGTTCCGTGAGACGCTCGTTGAGCGCGATGACCCAGTGCTGCACGATTTTGTCGAGCACGTGCTCTCGCCGCTGGCCCAGACCGTCGGCATGGAAAGCGCCAAAGGCGGTGACTTTGCCCAGCAAAAGCAAGCCGCTTATGAAGCTGGCGGCCACCCACAAGCGATGCGCGACCCCGCCGACTATTCACGGGATCAAACGATGCGGGCGCATCTGCTTAACGGGATGCTGCCCACGCTGCAGATCGCGCGGCAGTTGCACGTATGGGGTGCCGACACCCTCCGCAACTGGTCAGAGACGACGGAACGCCTGTTCATCGCCGGGTACATGCTCCACGATTACACCAAGCTCACCGCTGTCAAGCAGGCATTCGCCGATGAAGGCCTGGTAGAGTGGCACAACCCGGATGCAGCGCGTATCCCAGTCATCGAGCGGATTTTTGCAGACTTGTGCGCACGGCTGAAGCTGGACGCCTTTTTGGGGCCGCTGGGCGGTGCGCAGCCGTACCTGCATGACCTGATCTACATCGCCCATAACACCCAACGGTGGCAGGGCACGGCGCTATCGCCGAGCTTGCTGCCCCGTATCCACACAGCCAGCGATGTTTACACACAGGCGGCGGACGCCAGCCGGCTGGCCGACCTGCTCGCGTATGTGGCGCGGACGCCCCGCGATATGGCAGCCAACAAAGCCATCGATGAGGCGCTGCGCAAATTCACGTTCTCGATGGATGTGCCTGGCAAAGTGTGGGCGCGCTTGACTTATCATCATGTGGCGGAAAATCGCGGTGTGCTGCTCAACTTCGTGCATAAGGCCGTCCTCGCGGCGCTGACGCATGAGGCGCGGGTGCCGCTGCTGTTTGCTCCCAGCGGTGTCGTCTATCTGGAGCGTTATGATGCGCTACCCCCACCACCGCCTGCTGTGCTGATCCGTCAGATCATCGAGGAAATCCGGGAGAAGACCGGAGAAAAGTTGATGAACGACGGCAAAGGTGCCCGCCGCGGCAACGTCACGCTGCAAATCGACGACAGCTATAACGACTACTTCGATCTGCCCAGCTTGATCCGGCAAAGTCACAAAATCGTGTTCAGGCACATCCGCAGTAACAAAAGCGTGGGGCGTTTGGAGCCTGTCCAAAGCAAAGGATGGGCCAGCGGCGACAACATCCCCCCGCTGCCCACCGGGAAAGGCGATGCCCGCCTCGACCAGATCGCCGAATGGGCCGGGTTCCTGGAAGTGCAGTTCCGCGAGCGGTTGGGCGACAATGGGTTTGATCTAGCAGCCTGGCTGCTGCCCCAGCTCGGCATCGACGATTTGGAACCGGGCTTCCGCGCTTTGGAGAACGATCCTGGCGCACGGCGCGGCGGCGGCATCAAATATTGGTGGTTTTGGGCGGCGGCGCATGTGCTGAATCGCCAGCCGTTCAGCCCTGATGAGGTCGGGGCGCTGCTGGAACGCCTGTCTGATGAACTGGCCGCCGCCCTGCCCGCCGATCTGCCGCCAGCGGCGCGCATTGACGAAACCAAATGGGCGGATTTGGCGGATTACCTGGCCCGCGTGTTGACCATCGGCGGCGCAAAAACAGGCACCTGGAGCGCCACCGACGAAATCCACCGCTACATCAACGCCAAGAAAGCACGGGGCGGTAGGGCGGTGTGCGCCATGTGCGGTGATGTCTACACGGTGACCAAGCCCAAAGAGACCGTCATCGCGTTTCAGCCGGGGGTCTACACTGCGCGAGTCAAGCTTGGTGCCAGCAGCAATACCCGCAGCCTGTGTTCGATCTGCGCGCTGGAACAACTGCTGCGCCAGCTTTTTGTAGACAACCTGGACAGCGGCAGCCGGGTCGAAGAGCAGCGCGTGCGCTACCTCTCCTTGTATCCATCGTATTTTTTCACCCCGGAAACGCTTTACCTGGTGTGGCGCTTCTACCTCAATTTTCAGCATGTCCGCTTCAGCAGCGACCTGCGGCGAGCACTGCAAGACGCGCTGCTGGCCCCAGA
>JAADYY010000419.1 GCA_010092805.1 Chloroflexota bacterium
ATGTTGCATACAATTTTAGCAAATTCTCATTTATTTCATTATTTGGGGCTGTTGTCATATGCTCCAACGGGTTAAATCCAGCAACCTCCGCGATCAAGTCGTTCAGCAAATCCGAACGGCCATCATCGAGGGTCGCATCAAACCCAACGACCATATTGTCGAAAAAGACCTCACCGATCAGTTAGGCGTCAGTCGCACGCCCGTCCGCGAGGCATTGATCTTGCTTGAGCGCGAAGGGTTGGTGTGTTCGATCCCGAACCGGGGATCGTTTGTGCGCTCGTTTTCCGAACGCGCCGTCGAGCAGATCTTCTCGATGCGGGTGACACTGGAAAATTTCGCCGCAGAATTGGTAGTGGACACCCTCACCACCACCGACTTCGCCGTGCTCGAACACCTGATCTTCAGCCAGTCCGACGCCATTGAGCGCGACGACTTCAACCGTGTCCGCAGCATCGATATGGCGTTTCACCAATATTTCATCGAGAAGACCGACCATGCGCTGCTGCACCGCACCTGGTCAGAGTTGGTCGCCCAGATCGCCGCGCTGCTGTTTCTGCGCGCCGATGCTTTTCCAGATTACGATGAATTTCGCGCCATTCATGATCATCAAGCCATACTGCACGCGTACCATGCGCGCGACCTGAACGCCATTCGTGCCAACAATGTACGGATCAACAAACGTGTCGCGGATGAGTGCCGGCAGTCGGTTGGCGATTTGCATCGTGACTGAGGCCGGGCGGAATAACACCACTTTGTGGGTTCAATTGTCTGCGATCTTGTGGTGATAGATTGCATACAATATATAATCCAGCGCAGTGTGAAGTAGAAAAGGAGTTGACACACACAACCGAGTCCGCAAATAGTCTTAGCAACACCAGCGTTTACTCAATATCGTTTACTCAATATATTGAAAAGGATTCAACTCGTGAAGCGCATTGCACGTAAATTGCTCCTGTTTGTGTTCGTTATCGCCATTCTCGTGCCGCTGGGCAACCTGACGGTGCTGGCCCAGGATACCACCATCTGCTTTGCCTTCCAGGATCTGGAGACCGAATTCTGGGTCGCCGGTCACCGCGCCATCACAGGCACGCTCGCCGACCAGGGCATCGCCGTGATTGAGCGTAACGCCAACGAAGACGCCAACCGTCAGCTTGAACAAGTCCGCGACTGCATCGCGCAGGGCGTTGATGGCATCATCATCATCCCGCAGGATGGTGAAAGCGCCGTGACTATCGTCAACGAAGCGCAGGACAACGATGTGCCCATCGCTGTCTTCAACCGTCCGCCCTCCGACCTGAGCAACGGTATCGTCGTGGTGGCCGATAACGAAACCATCGCTGAGCAGGCCGTCGAATTCATGGCGCAGAAAGCGCTGGCGCGCTTCGAGGCCACTGGTGAAGCGCTCACCCCGCTGATCATGGTGGGCGACCTGGGCGATCCTAACGCGGTTGGGCGTCGCAACGGCTTCTACAACGTCATCGAACGGTACCCGGATCTCTTTAATGAGCCGATTGAGGTGGCGACCGAGTGGGACGCCGCGACCGCACTGGCGAACCTCGAAGCCGCGATCACGGCGAACCCGGATGTGGACTTCCTGTTCACCTCGTCGGACTTCCTGTTCCCGACCATCCGCTCAGTGCTGGAACCGCGTGGCATGTGGGTGCCTGCGGGGCAGCAGGGCCACGTGATCATGGGTGGTCTGGACGGTGACGCGACTGCTTGCCAGTTGATCAAAGATGGCTTTGTCGATGCGACGGGCGTTCAGGATCTGTTCTTTGAGGCGCAGGCGACGCTCGATGCGTTGCTGGCCGCTGTGGATGCAGGTGAATTCCAGCCCAACGAAGTCATCGAAGATCCAGGCTTTGCGTTGACCGCCGGGAACATCATCTGGCGTGAAATGGATATGTGGGGCTGCGTGCTGCTGGCCGAAGGTTTCCTGGATCAGTAAGACACAAATAGATTGTCCGGGGTGGGCGCTGTGAGTCCACCCCAACTTTTGCGATATTGTATGCTTAATGGACCGTTATGGACGATATTGCCAACCAATCTCCCCCGCCCGACTCGCCGATAGAGGTCGGGCAGCCCAGCGCTCAGGGTGCCGCTGCGGGTGCATCGGCAGCGCCTAGCGCAGCCTCACGCCCTGCACCGACAGGTATATGGCGTTTTGTGCGGCGGCTGCTGCTGTCGGAATATTTCATTTTGTACCTGATGATCGTGTATTTCATCATCCTGGTGCCGCTGCTGCCGACGCTCTCACGCCCGCAGAACCTCGCCAACCTGCTCTCGAACACATGGCCTTTGTTGGCTGTCGCCGTCGGGCAAACCTTCGTGCTGATCATCGCCGGGATCGATCTCTCGCAGGGGTCGGTGATGGCGCTGACCAGCGTGATCGGCGCAGCGATTTTTGCCACAGCCGCATCGCCAGATGTGCTCTCGAACAGCCCGCTGTGGGGCATCGTCATCACCGAAAACGGGGGCCTGCTGTCGGGCAATCCGTTGTCGGTTCCGGTCGGTGTCGCAGTGATGTTCGGCGTCGCGGCGCTCATCGGGTTATTCAACGGGACGGCGGTCGCACGCTTCAACATGCCCGCGTTCATGGTGACGCTCGTCGGGATGATCTTTTTCAGCGCGTTTGCCATTTTCCTCACGCAGTCCGAAAACATCCGCAACCTGCCAGAGGCTTATATCCAGTTGGGCAAGGGCGATATTGTTTCGCTCTACTTCGGCGAACAGGCCGAGTCACAGATCCCGCGCCGCCAGATCTACTCGTTCCTCACCTACCCGATGGTGATCGCGGTGGGACTAGCGGTGACGGCGCACTTCATGCTGAGCCGCACGGTATTCGGCAGGCAGGTCTATGCGATTGGCATGAACCGCCAAGCCGCTGAGATCTCCGGCATCCCGGTGCGCCGCGTGATCACGTTGGTGTTTATGTTCAGCGCGTTCTGTGCCGCCGTCGGCGCGATTCTGTTCTCGGCGCGGCTGGAAGCAGGCCGGCCAACATTAGGCGCGGGCACCGCCCTCCTCGACATTATCGGCGCGACGGTTATCGGTGGCACGAGTCTGTTCGGTGGCAAGGGCAAAGTGCTGTGGACGTTCTTCGGGGTGCTGTTCTTCGTGCTGCTCTCCAACACGCTCAACCTGATGAACCTCCCTTCGACTCAGATCGATATGGTCAAGGGCGGCGTGATCGTCGGGGCGGCGCTGCTTGATGTGCTGCGAAATCGCCTGCTGAGCCGGGAGGGAACCTGATGGGCGACGCGCTGCTCGAACTCAAACAGATCAGCAAGACATTTTTCGGCGTTAAGGCGCTTGATGACATCAACCTGACGATTCAGCGCGGTCGTGTGCTGGGCTTGATCGGCGAAAACGGCGCGGGCAAAAGCACGTTGATGAATATCATCGGCGGCGTTGTGCAGCCAGATGCAGGCAGCCAGCTCGTCTTTGATGGGCAGCCCTACGCGCCGAAAAAACCGGCGGAAGCGGCGGCGGCAGGCATCGCCTTCATCCACCAAGAGCTGAACCTGTTCACCAACCTGACCATCGCTGAAAACATCTTCCTGGAAGATTTTCCGCGCCGCCGCTTCGGGCCGCTGAGCATGATTGACCGGCGCGCGCTGCGCAATCAAACCCGCGATCTTCTCATGTCGATTGATTTGGATCTGTCGCCGGATGCGCTGATCGATGATCTCTCGCCAGGGCATCGCCAACTCGTCGAGATCGCCAAGGCGCTGCACGTTGATGCACAGTTGATCATCTTCGATGAACCGACAACCTCGCTGACGGCACGCGAAACCCGGCACCTCTTCGAGATCATTGAGCGGTTGCGCGCCGACGGCAAGACGATGGTTTACATCTCGCACATTCTGGGCGATGTGCTGCAGATGGCCGATGACATCGCGGTGCTGCGGGACGGTAAACTCGTCGGCAGTGATACCCATGATGCTTTCGACATCAACCGCATGATCGCGCTGATGATCGGGCGCGATTTGGCCCAGTTGTTCCCGTCACACACCCACACGCCATCCGCCGAAGTGGTCTTAAACGTCGCCAACGTCTCGGAACCAGGCATCGTCAAAGATGTCAGCTTCCACCTGCATGGCGGTGAAGTGTTGGGCCTGTTCGGTCTGATGGGATCGGGGCGGACGGAGTTGGCGCGCATCATCTTCGGCCTGGATCGCTTTTCGTCGGGTGAGATCCACATTCGCGGGCAGCGCCTTGATCACAACTCGCCGATTAAGAGTATTCGCAATGGCACGGCCTTCGTCACCGAAAACCGCCGTGAAGAGGGCTTGATGATGGAAGCGACAATTGTCGATAACGTCGGGCTGCTCTCGCTCAATGATCACGCCCGCACAAGCCTGCGCGTCGTTGATCAAAGTGCGCTGGTGCAAGATGTGCGCCAGATCGCCGGTGCGCTTCACCTGAAAAGCGGCGAGATCACCACCAGCCCGGCCAAGAGTCTGAGCGGCGGCAACCAGCAAAAAACCGTGATCGGCAAGTGGTTAATGTCCGACCCGGCGATCTTCATCCTCGACGAACCCACACGCGGCGTCGATGTGGGGGCCAAGCACGAAATCTACAGCATCATCAACCAATTGGCAGCCGACGGCAACAGTGTGCTGATGATCTCGTCTGAATTAGACGAATTGATCGGAATGTGTGATCGCATTCTGGTGATGAATCAGGGCGAAATCTGCGGCGAATTTCACGGGCGCAGCTACGACGAAGAAGCGATTCTGCGTGCGGCCTTCCGCGAAAGTGGAGGTGAAATGACCCTCGATCAGCCCCACAATGGACAAGGAGGATCACACAATGGCTAACGGCGCGCTGGCGCGGGTGTGGCCGCTGTTTTTGCGCTACACCACCCCGATCATGTTCGTGGTGATCTTCCTGTTCTTCGGGCTGCAATCGCCGCGCTTTCTGGAAATCGATAACATCAGCAACATCCTCAAGCAGGCCTCGTTCACCGGGATCGCGGCTGTGGGTATGACGTTTGTGCTGCTCACCGCCGGGATCGATCTGTCGGTGGGGTCGATCATGTATCTCGCACCGCTGATCGCCGGGTTTGCCATGCGCAATTTCGGCTTCGATGTCCTCCCGGCGCTGCTCGTCGCGCTGATCGCGGGTGCGCTGATGGGCGGCATCAACGCCTTCTTCATCGTTCGCCTGCGGATCATTCCGTTCATCGTCACTTTGTCGTCGCTGTTCTTCTTCCGGGGTGCCGGCACGTTCCTCACCGAGTCGCGGCAGTTGGACTTTCCGCGCAGCATCATCGACTTTGGCCTCACGGAGATCTTCGGCATCCCCCTGCCAATCATCATCTTTGTCGTCGTCGTCGCCATTGCGTATTTCGTGCTCACGCAAACGCCCTACGGACGCCAGATCTACGCCGTCGGTAACGACCGCGAAGCCGCCAACAAAACGGGCATCAACACAGACCGCATCACTGCCAGCGTCTACGTGATCAACGGAGTCTGCGCGGCACTGGCCGGGTTCATCCTGATCGCCCAGATTGGGCGGCTGGATCAGGCGTTCGCTGAGGGCAAAGAGTTCGACGTGATCGCGGCAGCCGTCCTCGGTGGCGCGAGTCTGTTCGGCGGCATGGGCAATGCGTTCGGCCCAG
>JAADYY010000006.1 GCA_010092805.1 Chloroflexota bacterium
CGGAATTCCGGAAGTGGCCGTTGGGCAGTTGGCCGCGCACGACATCATCCCCCGCGCGGCGCGCGCACGTCAGCCACTGCGGGTCGGCGGTGGCGCGGTACAGATTGAGGTACGCATGGATCAGCCCTTCGTAACGCCAATCCAGGCCGACTCCGGTGAATTGCAGCGTGTTCTGCCACCAGTGCGCGACCGGGCCAGTGTAGCCCTGTGCCCCGTCCTGCGCGGTGGGTGTGCGCATGGTGGCAAACCAGGCGGCGAGCCGTGCGGTGGCTGTTGCGATCAGCGCTGAGTCGGGGGTTGTCATCAACTGGGCCGTTCGGCGTGGATCACACCGAGGGTCGCGAGGGGCCGTTCCCAGCGCGCCGCAGCGAACGCCGCACGCATCCGGTACTGCCATCGATCCGCGAACACGAGTGCGCCGCGCCCCTCAAGCACACCGCTGATCAGCCCGGCGGTGAGGCTGACCGGGCCGCGAAACGCAGCCGCCCCAATGCTGCGGAAACCCGCCGCGCGCAGCAGGGTTTCCGTCGCGCGCCAACCCAACGGCGATCCTTCGGGTAGCGGCAGCCGCTCACGCCACTCCGTCAGCCGACGGGCCATGTGCTGCGATACGATCACGCTCAGCCCCCCACCCGGCGGCAGCGCCGCAGCAATCGCGCGGATCTGTGTGTGTGCGGTCTCGGCGCTTGGCTCTGCCCAGATGATCGCGCCATGACGCTGATCACCCAACGCCGACTCGTCATGCCAGGGCGTGTACCAGCCCGCATACGGCAGCCATTCGCGCGCTCCGTACAGCACAGCCGCCGACTCCTCTGGCAGGCGGGTCAGCAACTGTTCGGCATGGAATCGGCTGCTGGCAACCACCGCCACCGATTCGGGCGCTGCTGCGCGCGCCGCAGCCTGCATAGCACACAGATCATGCACATGCTGATATTCCAGGTTCGTGATCCCTGTGGGCTGCGTCAGCATCATCCGAAAAAAGACTCGATAGTGTCGACTTACGCGCCAATGTACCATGCGGCGGCGCGGCTTGTCAATTTGCCCGCGGCGCATTCGGAAATGGGGGTACTGCATCATGGCTGAGCGGGCGCGCAGCAGCGGCTTGATGTTCGCGGCGCAGCGACGGCGGCGTTGAACGGGACAAAGACTGAAATCTGCAAAAAACGCGCCAGATCAACGGAGCGATGGGGATCTTGTGCTAAAATACGAACGAAATTACAGTCATATCATCGGCAAAACATTACCACAACCCGTGATCGCGCATCAGCGAAAGCCTGCCTATGCACCCAACTGATCTGCCCAACATGCTTTGCCCGCATAGCTGTGCCCTCACGGCGCTGATCGCGCGATCAGCGCCTGACGCCGGGCGATGGTAAGCCGACTGTTGCATCTGCTCTACACAAACGCCTCGCCAAGCCCGCAGCCGGAGCGCGCGCTGCTGCTGCTCGGTTGTCGGCGGCAGTTGTCGGCGGATCAGCAGCGGCACCTGCGTGATCTGATCCGCACGACGCCGGGGTTCGATTGGCCCGCCCTGGTGACGATGGCCGTCGATCAGCGGGTGTTCCCGTTGGTGTACTGGAATCTGCAAGCCCATGCTGCGGATCTCGTCCCTGCCCGCCAGCTCGCGGCGCTCCAGGAAGCGTTCGTGCTCAACACGTTTTCCAGCGTCCGTATGCGTGATGAGCTGGTGCGGGCCGTGACCACGCTGCGCAGTCACGGCATCGGGGCGCTGGCGCTGCGTGGCCCAATGGTCGCGCAGTCGCTCTACGGCAAAACGTGGTTACGCGAATTCAAGGACATCGATATTCTGGTGCGCCCGCGCGACTTCGACCGCGCCAAAGCCATCTGCTTCGCCCTGGGGTACATTCGCCCAGACCCAGTGGGCGACAACGACTTCAATCAGGCGCTCGTCAACCCCGCCACGCAGATCAAAATTGAGCTGCACTGGGCCGTCGATTCGCCGTTTATGCGGGTGGATGTCAACACAGAGGCGTATTGGTCGCGCGCTGTTGAAGTGGACTTCGATGGGCAGCGCGTGCAGACCCTAAGCCCCGACGATTTGCTGCTGATGCTGTGCTTTCACGGGGCCAAGCACCGCTGGCACCGGCTGAAGTGGGTGTATGACATCGCCGAGTTTGTGTACCACCACCCGGATCTTGATTGGGCGCAGACGCTGAAAACCGCGCGGCAGTTGCGCGTCGAGCGGATTCTGTTGGTGTGTTTGGCGCTGGCCCACAACCTCTTTCAGACGCCGCTGCCCCCGGTGATCGCGGCACGGCTGGACGGCGACTGGCTGATCACCCGGCTGACGTGGTACATCCAGCGGTGGATCTTCGACCAGGCTGAACCCCGCGTCCTCGACCAGATTCGTGGGATCGGCTTCTTCCTGCTCATCCGCGAACATCTCCGCGATTGGCTGCCCTCGATCTGGCACGCGCTGCACTACCCCAAATCGCCGCTGCTGCGCCGCGTGATTCACAGAGGCGAACCGTGATGCGCGCCGCTCAGTGGGTGCCGGTGCGCGGCAGCGTGACCACACGCGCTGGATCGACCATGTCGGTGAAGCTGAGCGGATAGATCTGCGCGACGTGCGGCACGTCGTTGACGACCACCCCATGATGTTCCACCCAACTGTGGCTAACCAGCGAGTCATTCGGCCTGACAGCGATGTGAATCACGGCGGGCAGGCGGTTCCAGCGCAGCAGCCACCACGTCACCAGCGAGCGGCGCAGGCAGATCGAGCGGCTGAACGAGCGGCCAGCGCGGTTGACGAGCCGCCCGTAAGCGCGGGCGCGGTCATCGTCGCGGCGCTGATCGTCCGGCTGGGGTGAGGTCGCCAGCAGCACCCGGCACACCGCCCGGTAGCCGCTGACCCGCAGCCCCACATCGACCAGGCGCAGCAGTACCCACGCGCCGATCAAGCCGATGATCCAGCGGGCGGTGATCTGGCTGGGCGGGCGCGGGGTGTCTTGGGCGTGAGTGTCTGGGTTCAA
>JAADYY010000420.1 GCA_010092805.1 Chloroflexota bacterium
CGGCTTGCCAATCGTCGCCAACGGCCATGTCACCCCCGCCATCATAAACCAGCACCCGGTCGTTGGGGGTCGCGTAATCCATCGTGATGATGGTGACATTGGGGCGGGCATCGCCGGTGAGATCTAACTGTTCGGTTGATCGAATGGTTGGGAGCAGCAGGTCATCTGGCGACTGGGCCGCTGCACCCGGCACTCCGCCCAACAACAGGCATAAACCGACCGCCAGCCCAAGCACGCATCTCGCTTTGATCATGCGGACAAATCCCCGACATTTACCTATAGGTTCGATTATACTCGACGGATGTTCAACGCCGCATTGATCTCCAAATCTCAGGTCTGGCGCGTTTGCCTAGTGCGCCACAGCACCCCGGTTCACTTGACAGATAAACGGCGGCATGTTAACTTTCTAAGCGTGATTTCGAAATTATCAGAGTATATTGCCTGCCAGTTGGCAATATCCACAGCAGAAATGACCAAGATCACATGGCATCAAAAATTCAGTTTGTTCTTGCATGTATCTTGAGTATTTTCCTGGTCGTCGTCGGTGCGGCGAGTGTGCAGCGTGGGGGTGCGCAAACCATACCCATTGCGCAGGTCGCTACCCCCGTCCGCGCGCAGACGACCGCAGCGCTGGCAACCGCAAATATCTTTTTCACCGAGTCCAACAACGAAGCGAGTCGTTTCGATCAATCGGGAACGGGCCTGTCACGGTTTGCGGCGCTGATGCGGCTGCAGGGGGCCAGCCTGCAAACCGTTGAATGGCGCACCCGCTTTCCCGATGATGCGGATCTGGTCGTGGTTGGTGGCCCGACGCTCGACTTCTCGCCAGAACAAACAGCGCGCCTGTGGCAATATTTCCGCAATGGGGGCCAGGTGCTGCTGCTCATCGATCCCCCCTTTGAATTGGCAAATGAGAACTTCTGGACGCCGACGCGCGCGGGTCTGTTCGTGCTCTTGTGGCAAGATGCGAGTGCGCGCGGTCGCAGCGATGTGATCGTGACGGAGGCAGCGCTGGAAGTCGCAGCACCACCAGCCGACGACGCGGAAGCCGCCGCCGAATCGGGTGCTGGCGGTCAGGTCACGCTGGAAGGTTTGAGCACCGCTTTCACCGCCGAACTCACTGCCGACCACCCGATTACAGCGGGCGTGATCGGGCAGGCCGACGGCGAAGCAGCGGCGCTGCAATTCTTCAGCGCTCGCTCGATTGAATTTGACGCTTCCCCACGCGATTTTATCATCACCCCGTTGGCCCTCACGAACGACAGTTACTACGGCGAAACCGAATACAACGCATACCTCGAAACGGGCGACTTCACGTTCAATATCGGCGAGGACACCGCGCGCGGGCCGTTGGTCGCCGCTGTCAGCGTCGAAGATCCCAGTACGGGGGGGCGCTTGGTCCTCATCGGCGATGTGGATGTGGCAACCAACAGCGGCGGCTTCAAAACAGCACCGGATGGCAGTGCTTCGTTTGTGTACCCGGACAACGTCCGTTTCATGATGAACACCATCACGTGGCTGGTTGAACGCGACAGCGTCACGCTCGATTTCCCGACGCCTGGGCCAACTGAGACGCCAACCACAGCGCCGACGCTCACACCGCTGCCATCACCGACTGCGCAAGCGACTGCGGCCTCCTAGACCGTTCAGATCGCATCCCATGCGCGTGCGTTTGCGTCTTGTTGCCGCCATTCTGCTGTTGGGTACAGCCTTGGGGCAAGCTCAGCCGAACTCACCCGTTGTGGTGTTTGTCGAAGAGCGGACGCTGCGCACGGCATCGATCACCGATATTGGCCCGGACGGACTCACTGAACTTGCACGATTGTTCGCATCACGCGGGGCTGCGGTCGATACCATTGGCCTGGACGCCCCGATACCAGAGGCAACCTCGGTTGTGGTGCTGGTGCGTCCCCGCCGCCCCTTGCGCGATAACGAGTTGGCGCGGCTGTGGGGGCATTTGCGGCGCGGCGGTCACTTGCTGCTCGCCATCGATCCGCCGGGCCAGGAAGGCAGCTCGGATCGTGCAGGCGGAGGGTTGGATGATTTACTCGTCGCTGAGTATGCGGTTCACCTGACTGACGGATTGCTGGTCGAACCCTGGTCTGTGGGTGCGACAGCGCGTAACTTACGACGCAGCACTATTTACGCACAGGCCGGGACGCTGCCCCACCCGGTCACAGCACCGCTGCAGCAGTTCGATATGCCGGTGCTCATGTGGGGGGCGCGCGCGCTGGAGTCCGAGTTACTCGGTCTGGAGGGTGGTGCGGTGGGTGTCCTCGCTGCAACCCCGGCGTTCGCCGAGACCGACAGCCGCATTTACTCGGTGATCACCCCTACGAACATCAACCTCAACATCGGCACCGATCTACAGGGACACCTCACGACCCTCGCGCTGGCCGAAAGCCGCCTGACCGGGTCGCGGATCGCCGTGCTGGGCGATAGTGAGGTTCTACAAAACGGCTTCAGCTTTGCAGCGCTGGCCGGTGGGGCGCTGCCACGTCATCCGGGCAACACGATTTTGGTTCAACGGCTGGTGGGGTGGCTGTTGGATCAACCGGAAAGCGCGTGGTCGGTGTTACCGGATGGCTTCACATTGATCGGGATAGACGGTGACGCCTCTGATTGGGGCGATGCGGGACTGACTACGCCTGATGAGGCGGATCAGCCGCTGCCTGCCTTCGACATCCGGGCGGTGCGTGCTTTCCGCAATGAGGACGCCTACTATCTCTTGATCGAGACGAATGGCCCACCCCAGCAGGATACGGTTGTGGAGATTGACTTGGCCGCCGGGGGCGGTACAGTGCTGTTGTCAGCCGATAATCGCCTGTTGATCGGCGATGACGGGGCGCTGAACCCACTCACAGACGCTGCGATTGCCGTCGATGCTGTCATTGAGATTCGGCTGCCACTGCGTGTGACAGGAACTTCAGCGGAGCTTCCCGCGATTTGCATCACCCCAGCGGAGACGGTTGGGGAGCTGGCTGACTGTATCGAGGGCACACGCGCTGCGATCACAGGTGACCGGGAAGTGACGCGCGTCCGCGAAACCGCTGTCATGCTGGCCAATGTGGTCGGCACTGTGCCGCGCCCCAACGTGCGCAGCGGCCCAAGCACCGATTTCACCATCGTCACGTCGCTGCCACGCGGCGAGGTCGTAGCCGTCATCGGGCGCAATGAGGCAGCCGACTGGCTCCAGATACGCACGCTGCGGTACACCGGCTGGATGGCCGATTTTCTACTCCAAACGAATGGGGTTCCTGAATCGCTACCTATCACCGCACCGTAACGCGGAATCCAAGCGGAACTGTGTTTTTCGCGTGGGCAACGCCGAACCTGCGCCGTTAACCCCAGTTTCCCAGGTATCCAGCGCACGTCATGGAGTCCGCATAACCAGGCTTTCCCCGCCCCCATGTGCGTGATCAGGATTTCGTCATGGCCACAAATAGGGTACGATAGCCTTCAGAACGATGCGATGAAGCGCAAGGTAGAGGCGGCTGGGTGTATGAGCAAATTTGATAATCTCGTTCAGAAGCTGCGTCAGCACGGCGAACGCCTGACCATTCAGCGGCGTCTGGTGATCGAGGCGTTGTGCAGCAGCGACGAGCACATGACGATCAACGATATTCAACACTACATTCGCACCAATCACCTGGCGCACGAGCTGTCTGAGCCGACTGTCTACCGGATCGTGCAGCGGCTTAAGGATCTGCGGTTGGTTTCGCAGACCGACATGGCGGGCACCGGAATCGTCTATCAGTTGATCGATAATCCGCCGCACCATCATCTCATTTGCCTGCGCTGTGGCTGTATCATTGATGTGAACGACAATTACTTCGACGACTTGCGCCAACGGTTTCTGCACGATTTCGGCTTCGAAGTCCGCATCGATCACATGGCAATGTATGGGGTGTGCGCCAAGTGCCAGCAAGCCGTCGATGAACAGGCTTGACGCATTGCGCTTTTGACGGTGGTCGCGGTGGTTTGCTAAAATCCGCCTAGATCGCCCATCGGCGACTCTATGGCGTATATGATGAGGAGGCCCCTGCGTGCGCCGCACAGTTTTGCTGCTTCTGATGTTTGTCGCGTTCACCGTCGTTTCTGCACAAGATGACTCAACCATTCAAACGGAACCCGCTACCCGTGTGGTTTTCCCCGGCTCACAGACCTACAGTCTCACCGTTCCCACCGATTGGTACAGCAACTACCGGTCGTTCACATCGCTTTCAGTGACAATCGACCGCGTGCAACTGTACGTTGCATCCAGCGAGCGGTCGTTCCTCGACTGGCAGAACGGTGTCATCACTGGCCCGGTGCTGCATATTGTCCCCTCCGATCTGGAAGAGTGGTACCCAGAAGATCTGACGCTGGCTGATCTCACGGATGAAGCATTGCTGATGCGCGGGCTGGATCAAATTGGTGTGCCGTTTGAACCTGACCGCATCGAAATTGGCGAGATCGCCGGGTACCCGGCTGCCACCTATCGTGGGATTATGTATCGTGGGGCCGCCGACGCCGGGATGTCGGTGATCATTTCGGATGATTCGATGTTTCACGTGATTTACGGCGCTGAATCTGCCGAAGGGATGGAAACGCTCGAAACTGTGCTGGAGTCGTTCAATGCCGACCTGGCAGAACTGCCGCTGATCGACACGGCACAGAACCCGGCGGATGTGATCACTACGCTCACTGTGGGTGACGCTGCACCGGACTTTGTCGGCAATCTCCTTGATGGGCGCACCGTTTCGCTGGAAGAGTACGCTGGGCGTGTGACGGTCATCACGTTCTGGGCCACGTGGTGCATCCCGTGCCAGTACGAAATGCCGCTGCTGGAAGAGGCCATCAGCCTGCGCCCGGATATTGGCGTGATTGGGGTGAACTACCGTGAAGCGCCGGGGTTGATTCGCCAATTTGTCGAGGAATTTGAACTCTCGTTCCCCATCGCGCTCGATAACGCCGGCCTGATTAGCAATCTTTACTCAGTTCAGGCGTATCCCACGACATATATCCTGGATGGCAATGGAGTCATCCAAATGATCCCGGCATTTACGCCGACCACGACCTCGGACGATGTGTCGGCATGGCTGGATCAGGTGCAGGCAACGATGGAATAGCCAGCCTCCAGCACACCGCACGGCGCGCCGATCAATCGCACCAAGATTTGTTTGATTGATCGGCGCACTGCGCGCGCCAGCGCCGTCACTGCGTTTGCAGCAATTCGTCAACTGTGCGGCGGTCAGGCATACTCGGTGCGGTGCCCGGCTTGGTCACACAGAGGGCCGCCGTTGCGTTGGCGAACGCAAGCGCTTCATCCAGGGATTTCCCCTCGGCCAAAGCGACCGCCAAGCCACCGTTGAACGCATCGCCTGCCCCGGTGGTATCGACGACATCGACCGGGTAAGTTGGGACTAATGCGGTTTTGCCGGCCTGCACATAGCGCGCACCCACTGATCCTAGCGTGGTGATCACCGTCTGCTGATCGCTGGTGAGCAGGGCACGCGCCATCTCGATCACGTCGTCCGTCACGGCGCGGCCCGCGAGGGTCGCCAACTCGGTTTCGTTCGGGGTGAGGTAATCGGCCAATGTGAGCATCGCTGGCGGTAATGGGCGCGCTGGTGCCGGATTCAGGATCGTCGTCACCCCGTGATCACGCGCCAGTTTGAGGGCATGGGCCGCAATCTCGTCCTTGATCTCCAACTGCGTGACCAACACGTCGGCCTGTGCAATTCGCTCGGCGGCGGCATCGAGATCGGCGGTGGTGAGTGTCAGATTCGCGCCCAGCACAACCACAATGCTGTTTTCGCCGCTGTTCTCGACGAAAATTGGGGCGACACCCGTCGCGTGATCTGGATCTTGCACGAGGTAATCGAGATTGATGTTTTCATTTTGCCAGATCGTCAACGCGATGGAGGCGAACACATCTTGCCCGATGCGCCCAATAAAGGTGACATCCGCGCCCAGACGGGCCGCCGCCACCGCCTGATTCGATCCCTTGCCGCCCGGCCCGGTGACAAAGCGATCCCCCATGACAGTTTCGCCGGGGACGGGAATGCGTTCCATGTATGAGGTCAGATCGACGTTGAAGCTGCCCACCACAACAATTTTTGCAGTCACATAACACCTACTTCAAACAAGCCGCACTCAATAAATTGTACTCATGTTTCGTTGGTTGGCACGTCCGATTACCCAAAAATCAGCGTGCAATTCGTCATGCGATTCGGATGACGACTTTACCGAAGTGATCGCGCTCCTCAAGGAGGCGGTGGCCCTCGTGGATTTCGGAGAGCGGCAGCACGGTATCGACGACGGGCTGTACAACGCCTGACTCCGCTAGTTTGAGCACCGTCACCAAGCCTGGATAGGTGCCGCCGTTCGCGCCGATGATGCGCAGTTGGCGATGATAGATCTGCGGGATGCTCAGATCGAAATTGGTGCCCGCGTGCGACCCACAGACGACCAGCCGCCCGTTGCGCGCCAGCACAGCGAGCGAGTCTGCCCAGGTAGACGCCCCAACGTTATTCTGCACCATATCGACACCACGCTGAGCTGTCGCGTCGAGGATCTGTGCTGTCCACGTCGGGTCGCGGTAATCGACAACGACTTCCGCGCCGAGATCGTGCGCTTTTTGCATTTTCTCCGGGCTGGAGGTGGTCGCCAGGATGTGCGCCCCCGCGTGCCGGGCGATCTGGACGCTGATTGAGGCGACGCCACCACCCGCGCCAGGGATCAGCACCGTCTCACCGACACGGAGCTGGCCCAGCGTAATGAGCATGTGCCAGGCGGTCATCCCGACGACGGGCAGGGCTGCCACCGCCTCGAATGACAGGCTATCCGGCTTGCGGATCAGGTTGGCGGCGGGCACCGTGACGTATTCCGCCAAGCCGCCATTGATGTGCTCGCCGATGATCTTGTGATCCGGGCAGACGGTGAGCGAACCGCTGCGGCACAATTCACAGACGCTACAGGTGATCAGCGGGTAGACCAGCACAGCGTCGCCAGCAGCCCACCCCTCAACTTGATCGCCGACAGCATCGATCACCCCGGCGATGTCCGATCCTGTGATCAGTGGCAGCGGGATCGCGCCGAACTTCGGCCCGCGCCGGATGCCCACGTCCAGCCAATTGAGGGCGCAGGCTTCGACCTTGATACGGACTTCGCCCGGCTTCGGCTGCGGGAGCGGCACACTGATGAGTTTGACTGCGTCGCGGTCGCCGTGATATTGAAGCACGGCGGCGGTCATCGTCGTCATGCGGGTTGCTCGCTGGCCGCTGGCGTTAACTTCGGCGAGTCGGCGTGTTCGCCGTACAGATGGCACAGGACATCATGTTTATCCGCGATGGCGATCCGCGACGGCATGATGCTACGGCAGGCTTCCAGCGCTTCCGGGCAGCGCTCGACGAACGGGCAGCCCTGCGCCAAATCCGTGGGGCGGGGCACCCCCTCACGGATGCGCAGCGGCGGATTCACCAGCGACGGATCGGGCAGGGGCACGGCAGCGACGAGTGCCTGGGTGTAGGGGTGCTTCGGGTTGTTGATGATCTCGTCGCTCGGCCCATATTCGACCATGTAGCCGAGGTACATTACCGCGATGTGGTCGCAGGTGTAACGCAACAGCGATAGATCGTGAGAGATGTAAACCGTCGCCAGGCCCATCTCTTTCGTGAGGCGCTTGGTCGTGTTGAGAATCCCGGCGCGCACCGAGACATCGAGCATGGAGACTGGCTCGTCCGCAATGATGAAATCAGGGTGCAGCACCAGCGCCCGCGCCAACACGACGCGCTGCAACTGCCCGCCAGAAAGCTGGTGCGGATACTTGTTGAGGAACATTTCCGCCGGGCGCAGGTTCACACGATTAAGTGTATCGACGATGCGTTCCAGGCGCTGCCCCTCATCGCGCCAGCCGTGAATCATCAACGGCTCGGCCAGCGAGCGGTACAACGTGAAGCGCGGGTTGAGTGCCTCGAATGGGTTTTGGAACATCAATTGCACGCGGCTGCGAAAGGCGAGCAGTTCGTCTTCGGGCAGTTCGGCGAGATCTTTGCCATCGAAGATGATCTGGCCCTCGCTGGGGTTGATGAGCTTTACCAGCAGCTTGCCCGTCGTCGATTTGCCGCAGCCGGACTCCCCGGCGATGCCCAGGCTTTCGCCGCGTCGCAGCTTGAACGACAGATCGTTGACGGCATAAATTGTCTGCTCGCCCTGACCGCGTATCAGGCCCGCCAAACCGCCGCCGATCTTGTAGCGTTTCGAAACGCTTTTCATCTCGACCAGCACCTCCTCGCCGTTGAGCTGCGCCGCGGCGCTGGTGCCGCCATTGATTGGAGGCATCTCGACGGTTTGGTACTGCTGCCCCACGAGCGACCGCTTCCACAACGCCGGATCTTGCGCCGCGACGCGCAGGTCGGCCATTTCAGCGGAGCGCAGGCACGCCGCCAGGTGCTTCGACCCAACCAACTCCAACTGCGGATCGGTCGCACGGCAGCGATCCTCGACGAACGGGCAGCGCTCAGCGAAGCGGCAGCCCGTCGGCGGCTGGTGCAAATCTGGCGGGAAGCCCTCAATCGTGATCAGGGTATCTTTCGCTTGCATGACGTTCGGGAACGCCTGCTGCAACCCCAGGCTGTAGGGATGGCTGGGCGCAGCGAAGAATGTTTCGGCGCTGGCCTGCTCAACTATGCGCCCGGCATACATCACTGCCACCGAGTCGCAGACCTGCGCGACCACCGAAATATCGTGCGTGATCAGCAGCATGGTCAGGTTGAGTTCGTCCTGCAAGCGGCGCAGCACATCTAGAATCTGATGCTGGACGATCACATCCAGGGCGGTCACCGGTTCGTCGGCGATCAAGAGGCTGGGGCTGAGCGCCAACGCCATCGCGATCACGGCGCGCTGTTTCATGCCGCCAGAAAACTCGTGTGGGTAATTCGAGAGCCGCTTGGCTTCCAGGCCGACGAGTTCAAACAGATCGACGGCGCGTGTTTTCGCGCTCCGCTGATCGTAGCCACCGCGCACCACCAACAGCCGCTCGAGCTGCTGCCCGACACGCTGGACGGGATCAAGCGAGTCCATTGACGCTTGCGGGATCATCGCGATCTCTTTCCAGCGGATCTCGCGCATCTCGGCAGGGGAGAGTGCCAGCAGGTTACGCCCCTTGTAGATCACCTCACCCTGCGGGATCACGCTGTTGGCGGGCAGCACCCGCACCAACGCCCGCAGCAGCGTCGTTTTGCCACAACCCGACTCGCCGATGACGCCGAGGTGCTGCGCTTCCGCCACATCCAGCGAGACGCCGTCCACCGCATGAACCGTCCCGCGCTCTGTCTTGTAATTGACACAGAGATTTCGTACCGACAGCAATGACATGCACTCGACCCTTCGAAATATCGCTTAATGGCGGCGCAGGCGCGGGAACAGCACTTCTTCGTAGCCGCGCCCGATAAAGAACCCGGCCATCACGGTGAGCATGATGCACAGGCCCGGCGGGATGATCCAATAGTAGGCACCACGCGAGAGCGCCAGCGACAAGAACGCATCTTGCAGCATGAAGCCCCAACTCACCGACTCGGGATCGCTGAAGCCGAGGAAGCTGACG
Source organism: Chloroflexota bacterium (assembly GCA_010092805.1). Taxonomy (GTDB): domain Bacteria; phylum Chloroflexota; class Anaerolineae; order Aggregatilineales; family Phototrophicaceae; genus Flexifilum. The sequence goes on from JAADYY010000420.1 coordinate 9,590, forward strand.
CTCGCCTCAGTGAGGATGGCCCAGCCAATCGCCAGCGACCCGTAAAGGAACGTCAGCGGCAAAATGCTCGGCGCAATGTACATGAAGATGATGCGCAGGCTGCTTGCCCCGGAGACTTTCGCAGCGCTGACGAAGGCCTTCTCTTTGATCACCAACACCTGCGAGCGCACCACACGACTCGAGTCGCGCCAGAGGAGCAACGACATCGCCAAGACAACGTTCCATACGCTCGGATCGAGGAAGGCGGAGAGCACAATGATGAACGGGATGAACGGTATACCGAAAGCGACATCGGCCAGACGCATGAGCAGCATGTCGATCCAGCCGCCGTAGTATCCAGCGATCAGCCCGACAACTGTGCCGATCACAGAGACGGTGATGGCCGCCGAAAAGCCGACCAACAGCGCGGTCTGCGAGCCGTAGACCAACTGTGAAAAAATATCGCGCCCAACATTCGTCGTCCCCAGAATGAACTGGACCGGCTCATCGGCGTCTTCCATCCAGAACGGACGCTTGTTCGACAGCCACACACCATCCTGCTCAACGACTTCCAGCGGATCATAAGGGGCAATGAAGGGGGCGAGCACCGCGACCAAAAAGAAGAATATGAAAATAAACAGGCCAAACGCCGCCATCCGGTCGCGCTGAAACACTTCCAGGTTGGTTTGCCACAACTGGCGCAGCGGCGACCCCAACTTGACGGCCATGGTTTGCGAACTGAGTTGGGCTTCTTGGATCCGCGCTTCTTGCTGCATAAGGATCGTTCCTTCGAGACTTGGTCGAACTTACTACGACATCTGGGCTTGTGCCGATGATCCAACGCGCGGATCGAGTAGACTGTAAAGAATATCGGCGGCGAAATTCAGGAAGACGATGATGACGGCGATGATGAAAAACGCCCCCTGCGCCAGCGGATAATCCGCCTGCGCGACTGCGCGCACGAGCGTTCGCCCTAAACCCGGCCACGCGAACACATTCTCGATCAC
>JAADYY010000421.1 GCA_010092805.1 Chloroflexota bacterium
ATCCTTGTGCATCCAGCGCCGACATGGCAATCGGTGGCAGCGGCAGATCACAGCACAAACGTGTCAGCCGCTGCCACACGCGGATCACGCTACTCGTCTGCGGGGTCCAGGCCGACGAAGTAGTTCAGTTAATGATCCGGGAGCAGATCCGGGTAGAGCATGTGCACCAAATCTTGCAGGATCAGGTGTGGGTTGGTCACACCCAGCTCGAAATAGTCGTTGCCGCCGTTCGCGTTGACGCGACGGCTGTTGTTCCACACATTACCCGCCTCAACCGCCGCGAAATCCCCGTAGCGGCTGTCCTGCGCCAGCAGATCTTCCAGTGTGTTGACGGCAAACAGGTTGACCATCCACACATCGGCGTCCAGCGCACGGTCGTAAACGACCTCAAAGCTGAGCGGGGCACTGTCGCCGGGCGCTTCCTCGCCCAACGCAATGATCGCGCCGGCATCATCCAGCAGCGCGCCGACATATGTCTCCGCGCCAGGGATGAACCAGGCATCGGAGAAGGTCGAAAAGGCGTTCCACAACACCACCTGCCGCTCGGCGTCGGTGACGGACGCCGCCAGCTCACGCGCCGCGTTGTATTCGCTGGCGATATTGGCGTAGGCCGCCTCGGCGCGCGCCTCGGCGTTGAAGAACACCCCCGTGTACTTGATCCATTCGGCGCGCGCCAAAGGCGTGACTTCGCGCCACTCGGCGTTGAGCGCCGTGAAGATCCCCGCATCAACCAGCACGGGGAAAGCATCCGTCGTCGGGTCAAACCCATAAGTCATGATCAGATCCGGCTCGGTCACGAGTGCCAATTCGACATTGACCTCAGCGCCGCTGCCGATCTCGACCAGTTCACCCGCTTCGATCAACGCGCGGACTTCCGGCGCGCTGACGAATAACCCGGTATCCAACCCCACCAGCCGGTCCAGCAGATCGAGATCGATCAGGTGGGGGAGTTGTGTGGTGGACATGGTAATGATGTCTTCGGCGGGCACGTCGATGAACTGCGTATCTTCGGGGAAGTCGGCGGTGTCCGGCGCGGGCGTGCCGCACTGCACCAGCACGTAGGTGAACGACGGCGCATCATCGAAGGCATCGGTGATGGTGACGACCTTATAATTGTTGAAGTATTCGATTGTGAAATTTTCCGCGTCGGTGATCGTGATCTGCTCTGGGAAGTAATCCACTTCGGGATCGTAGTCGGTGACGCACCCATCGAGCAGATTGGCAGCGGGTGCAGCCGGCTCCTGTGCGATCCCAATGCCAGCGGTGATCACCAGCACCAACGCTGTCGCACTAAGAACGGTGTGCCGAAACAAATATAGCAAGTTCAAGGCAAAACTCCTTACAAGTGTGGCTAAATTGAACACAGAATCAAAACGCAGCGCGCTAACCCGGGTGTCTCAAGGGGGCGACCAAGCGCCGCCCTTGTTGGCTGCCAACAGGCACGAACAGCGAACCCGTGACTTTGACAAAAGCACGGTTCGGCTCATCCAGTTAGGGGATGCCAAGCGGTGGGGTGATCAAAAAAACCCGCCGGGCAGCGGGTATGAGTCATAAAGGTCAGTACCACGCTCGTCTCCCTTTCACGCGAAGGTGTTCGTCATCTTGCAAGCTGCAAAACGACGCATCCACGAGCTAAGCCAGAGGTAGGCATTCGGGCTTGACTGATCTGCACAGCAGACCCGCCTTACCGTTGCGCGACAGCGCCGGACTCCTATCTCACATCCGCCAGTACGGTGAGGATGCTGAGACAGCCACCGGTCTTCCCCTGTTATGTGCCGAACATCCGGGTTCTGGCACACCTCTGTCTTAGAATATTCAACTGTCTGATCATGAGCTTAGCATGAGCCATGCAGGGTGTCAATCAAGCGTGCGCGCATATAGGGCAAACGTATCAAATTCGTGCTGCGGTTTGGGTCGTTGGTGGCCCGGTAGCGCCCTCACCCCGGCGCTGCGCGCCGCCTCTCTCCCTCAGGGCGAGGGGTTAATGTAATTTGCACACATATATTTATTTGACGACTGCACCCGACGCCGTGCCTCCCGCGCCCAGCGCCGCAGGCACGGTCGACGGTGGCTTCGGGAGCGGGGGAACGCGGGGGGCAACACGGCGGATCAGCACTGCGGCTACAGCATCCGTTCGAAGTTGATAAACTGCTGAATCTCCTCCACATCGAGGGGGCGGCCCGGCGTGACAATCAAGTAGCTGTCGGCCCACAAGGCCGCTGGGTCCATGTGATCGTTTTGGGCATGTACCAACGCCGCCGCCCGCGCCTTGAGATCATCGATCTGCATGTAGGGCGGGGTATCGCCGGGCACCCGCGCCAGCAGGTAGACGAAATCTTCTTGCACTTGCAGTTGGTCGATTTCCCACGCCAGCTCACGAAGCTGCACCCCCAACCCGGAACTGATGGCCTGCTGCATCGCGTCATCAAGCTGACCATTGGGGTCGCGCAGCATCCACACGTAGGCATACGGCGTCAGCGGCCCCACATCTTCCGGTTCCATATCACGATACGGCGGGATCTCCACCGCCGTCTGCGCAATCTGCTCCGGCACCGCTTGCAGCGCATCGATCAAGCGGCGCGCCTGCTTGCGGATGTCACGCAGCGACGTCGCGCCCGCAAACACCAGCGACAGCGTGAAATCATCTTCGGTGCGCCGCGAGTACAGCATGTACTCGCGCCCGCTGCCCATCAGAGTCACAAAGCGAATCCGCGCCTCACCGTGATCGGTCTCCCACTGCCCGGCGATCAGATCACGCAGTTCTTCCACGTCGGCGTGTTCCATCGCCCCGGCAAAGGCCACAATCGCATCCGCACGGGTGAGCAGGGTCGCTTCCGCCGTGAGTTCCAACGAGACATCGGTGAGGCTGAGCGCCAACTGCGCCAAATACGGATCGTCGTGGTGCGCTGGCGCGACAAATGGCTCGCTTTCGGGCGTGGGCGCGGTCTCCCCAAGTTGGAAAGCGGCGTGCTCGTAAACGCTGTCGAATTCGGGCAGCGTCGGCGGTTCCTCCACCGCAGCTTCAACCGGGGCGGAGTCCGCCGTGTCTTCGGTGTCAAACGGCGGCTCGAATTCCGGCAGTGTCAGCGGCTGATCCCAGGGATTGGCCGAGTCATCCACGCCAACCGCCCCTGAGTCTGCCGTTTCGGTTGCAGGCGGCCACGCCGTTTCGTCGGGCGCGTCACCTGATGCGGTGTCACCCAACGCCGGGTCGAAAGCAGGCATGACTGGCGTCTCTTCGTAAGCCTCATCCGGCAGTTGAAGCCAGGGCGCTTCCGGGAACCCCGCCTCGTTGAGTTGGCTGGTTTCCTGGTTGCTGATGTCTGCCGGTGGGGTTTGCGCGCCGGACAGCCGTGTCGCCTGATCGTCGGGGACATCGAACTCCGGCAAATCGTCGGGCAGGAAATCCGGCTCCCGAACGAAGGCAGCATCATCCCGCAGTCGCTGCCGTACCTCCCGAATCCACGAGGGCAGCGGCTGCACCTTGCGCCGATCCTGTGGCAGCTTTTGCTCAATATTCCGCACCAGCTCTTCCAGCGAAAAGGGTTCCGATGGCTCGCTGTCTTCGAGGGCCGTTTCGAGGATCACCCGCGCCAGAATCGAGTCGAGGGTGTCGTCGGTTTCCGGCGGCAGCCGCTGCGGTTGTGTCCCCTCGTCGCTTGCCGGGCGATGGGGCACGGTCGCGTCCAGCAAATCGCTGGCCTCGAAGCGTTCCCCGCTCTCCTGCCCCTGCGCGGCGTTATCCTGGTAATAGCCCTCAAAAGCGTCTTCCAGGTCGCCTTGCGGGACGCTCACCACACCGTCGGTGGGCGGCAGCGGCACCTCCCCGCGCAGAATCGACAGCACATTCTGGAAGCTGCTGTCCGTGACCCCCGTCATCAGGTCTGTGACCGTCCCGCTCTCTTCGAGCGACGGAATCGGCGGTTCGTCAGCGGCCAACTGCTGGAACGCCGTGCGGCTGGCTTCATCATCTGGATCATCCGACTCCAGCGGCATTGCTGCCTCAAGTTGACGCCGCGCCTTCTCGATCTCGCCGAGCACCGAGTCCATATCGCCCTTGAGCACGAATTCGATGAATTGTTCCGCCTGCTGGAAACCGGGATCATCGGGCGCGTCTGCGCGCGGCTCACCCGGCGGGCTGGCCTGCATCGACTCGATCACCCGATTGAAGCGATC
>JAADYY010000422.1 GCA_010092805.1 Chloroflexota bacterium
AAGCCGCCGAAGTCGCGCTCAGCCCAGACGGCGCGCACCTCTATACCGCCAACCGCACCCAGGGGATCAGCGCCTTCACCCGCAACGCGACGACGGGCGCGCTCACACAGGTCGCTGGGTCACCGTTCAACGCGGCGGACGGGCCGTTCTCGTTGGTGGTCAGCCCAGACGGCGCGCACGTCTACACGGCCAACTACCGTGTCAGCGACAATCTCGACACCGTCACGGCATTTCAGCGCAACCCGGCGACAGGCGCGCTCACACAAGTCGGCGCGCCGTTGACGTTCCCGCAAGGCCCCATCCGCATCACCATCACGCCAGACGGCGCACACGTCTATGTGGCGAACTTCGACGACGGCAACGTGACCGCGCTCAGCCGCAACGCGGCCACCGGCACGCTGACGCCGATTGTCGGGTCGCCGTATGGGTCGGGGACGAACCCGCAGTCGATCACCGTCAGCCCGAACGGTGCGCATGTTTATGTGGGGAATGTCGGGTCGAACAACGTAACCGCCTTCGCCCGCAACCCCGCGACTGGCACATTGTCGTTTGTCGGCGCTTTCCCGGCGGGGTCGGCGCCCACGTGGGTGAGCGTCGCGCCGGATGGCAGCCAGGTACTTGTGACGAGCTTCAATACCGACTCGGTGATCATCTTCGACCGCAACACAGCCAGCGGCGCGCTGACGGTCAGCCCAGACTCGCCCGTCGCGGTGGGGGATGGCCCCTCGTCGGTTGCCATCAGCCCAGATGGGCAGGATGTCTACGTCACCAACGCGCTCGACGACACCCTCAGCGCGTTCCGGCGCTTCACCATCGCGCCGACGCCGACGAACACCGCCACGCCGACGCCCACGCTCACCCCAACCGCCACAGCGACCCCAGTACCGCCAGAATTGGGCGACCGCATCGGGGTCTACGTGGAAAACGCCGGGTTCTGGCTGCTGCGCAACAGCCTGACGACGGGCGTCCAGGATCTTGGTGTGGTGTTTGGCGGCATCCCCAACTTCCTGCCAGTGACGGGTGATTGGGACAACGACGGCATCGATACGCCCGGCCTGTATGGCATCGATACCGGGCTGTGGCTGCTGCGCAACAGCAACACCAACGGGGATCAGGATGTGAGCTTCGTGTTTGGCGGGCTGGCGGGCGCGCTGCCCATCGCTGGCGATTGGAACGGCGACGGCGTCGATACGCCTGGCCTGTACCTGCCCGCGACGGGCCAATGGCTGCTGCGCAACAGCCTGACCACCGGCGACGAGGATCTCAACTTCGTGTTTGGCGGGATCCCTGACGGGCTGCCGCTCGCGGGGGATTGGGACGGTGACGGCATCGACACTGTGGGGCTGTACGTGCCGGATCTAGCGTACTGGGTGCTGCGCAACAGCAACACGTCGGGCGATGAGGACATCGCGGTGGTTTACGGCGGCGTCCAGGATGCGCTGCCCATCGTCGGCGATTGGGACGATAACGGCACAGACACCATCGGTATCTATCACACCACCTTGGCGTACTGGGCGCTACGCAACAGCAACAACACAGGCGAACCGGATGAAGTCTTCTTGTATGCTGGGTTGGTTGGGGCGCTGCCCATCAGCGGCAAATGGGAACAGCAGGGTAGCAGCCCGCTGCTGCTGCCAGCGAGTCGCCCTGGCACCAACGCGACGGCCACCGCGACCGCGACCCCGCCGCTGACAGCGCCACAAGGTGATGTCGGTGCCGCGCCGGAACTGCCGCCGCTGTTGCCGGTGCTGCCGGGGCCGCTCACCGAACCGACCCCGCTCGCGGAGATCACGGCGGAGCCGCTGGCCCCCATCCAGATCGCACCGCCGCCGGGTGAACTCAATTTCGGTTCGTAGGCGGCTTGATGAAAATGGCGGGGGCGTCGGGTGACACCCCCGCCGCAATACGGCGTTATTCGGCCAACTCTATGAGCGGGGCCAACGATGGGTCCCAGCGAGCGATGAATGCCAGTGCCACTTCCAGGCTCGGCGTGCTCTCGCTGCGGGTGTTGAGTGCCTGCGCAATGGTCGCTGAAGCGTACTTCATCGCGGCTTGTGGCTGCGGGTCGGCGGTGACGATCCAGCCATCGATGGTCTGCCCGTCGAACATGCTGCGATCAGCGTTCAGACGCAGCAAATCCTGATCAAGATAGTCGCGTTGGCTCACATCCAAGATGATGTGCAGCGGGGCCTGCGTTGTGCGCGCCGCCAGCACCTGACAAATGAGGTGATTCGAGATCAGCACATCCTTGCGTGTGACCACAGCGGTGAATTCACTCACCAAAACACGATCTTCGAGATACCAGTATGCACCATTGTGCATTGTTCAATCCCTCTTGCCTGCCTGCTTGCTTGCCTGCCCGGCATTCGTCGTCATCTGCTGCGTTGGTCTGCGGGTGGTGTAATCGGTTTCAGGCCGCCGCCGTTGGCCGCCTCCCTGCAATCACGCTCTGCGTAATGCTTATATGCGCAGAGCGTTGTTTTTCCTCACGTAGTGTAATCGTTTTCAGAACACCGTAAACAAGG
>JAADYY010000423.1 GCA_010092805.1 Chloroflexota bacterium
ACGTGCGAGTGCCCGTAGTGGATCATGTTCACACCGGCATCTTCCAGCAGCGGCAGAATGTCGTAAATCAGGATGTCTTCTTCAATGGGGTACTCGTAGCGCACCGCAGCGATGCTGCCATCTTCGTTGTAGTCGATGGTACGCACCGGGTCGGTGTAGGCGGGCACCACGTTATCGCCCAGGCTGTGCATGGGGTGGTGGAGCAGCACGTACTTGTAGCGGGCGTTCTGGAAGGCTTCGCTGTTGAGCTGCTCGATCAGCCAGTTGTACTGATCCGAACCCGGACGCAGGTCGCTGAACAGGAATTCGCCTTCGCCCCAGTTGTCTTCCAGGTTCAGCGATGCTTCTGGCTCGCGGTACTTGCCGCGCGCATTGTCGCCCAGGCTGGGCGTGCGCCAGATGCGCGTGGCCCACAGCGAGATCAGGTAGACATCGCCGTACTGGATGGCGTAGTAGCGCTCACCGCCGGGGCCTTCTGGCAGGGTGAAGAGTTCTTCATAGGTGATGGTGTTGAACGAGTTGTCGCTGATCCACTGTTCGCGGATGGCTTCGTCGCCGGTCGGGTTGACGATCTCGGCGAGTTCTTCGTAGCGCTGCTCAGCCCATTCACGGGTACGCGGGTCACCATATTGGCCGCTGATGCCATTGGCCGGGATGAAGCGCCCCATCGTCTCGTGGTTGCCCAGCGCAGGGAACAGCGGCGCGTGCTGGATCAGCTCACCGCCGGTGTACACGGTGTTGGTGGTGATGGTGATGCCATCGCGTTCCAGCGTACGTTCCAGCGGCGCAGCGGCGTTGCCCTGCAGGCCGGGGAAGAACGCACGACCGCGATTGTCATCAAACCATTCCGACGCACGATCCGGGATGTTCTGCAGGTCGCCCGCCAGGAAGATCGCGTCAACCTGACCAACTGTCTCCTCGACCATTTGCAGGTTGGCCGGGGTCATCGGCATCAACTGATGATCCGACGTGATCAAGATTTGCATCGGCTGGCCGGGGGCCGGGGTCGGCTGGAGGGTGAATTCCCCGCTGACAACCTCGGTGCCATCAACGATGCTGGTGACGAAGTAGGGCACGCGCTCGCCCTGGGTCAGGCCCGTGACGGTGGCTTCGTGACGCCAAATGTCGCGCTCGACGACCGAGCTGTAAACCTGGCCGCTCTCGGTCTGCTCGCCAACGCGCGAGTTCTGATCCTCGAACATGCGGCTCATCTTGAAGGTTTCGGCCTCGGCGGTCTGATCCAGACCTTCGCCGAAGGTCACAAAATGGCTTTCACCTTCGAATTCGGTGAACCACACCACGCGCACGCTGTCTTCGGTCGGGAGCTGCAGGAACGGATCGGTCAGCAGGGTCGGCTCGGCGGCCATTTCGGCGTCGTCTTGGCTGAAGGCTGGGAACACGCTCAGCAGCGCCAACACCACCAGAATCAGGCTGCGGCTAAAGAACTTGATCATCGTAAGCAATTCTCCACTACCACTAAAGGCAAATAAACCATGCCGCCGCACAGCGGTCATGTTCCAGGATATGATGATCAGGATCTTTTAAATTCGTGTGGCGGTTACACTAAATCGAGGTTAACGCATCGCAAAGGGGTGGGGCTGGTGGTGGCGGCCAAACAAAAACCCGCACGTGAGGGGTGCGGGCCTTTGCGAGGTTACTTCTCTTCCAGCGGGTAGTCCATCGTTTCCCAGTCCGCCTTGCTGACGAACTTGGTCAACATCCGACCATCGTCGGTCTTCCCGCGCAGGCCGTAGCGAATCTGCCCGTTTTTGGTGTCGAACGTCGTCTTCAAAATGTTGGCTTCTTCGATGACGACCTTCTGGCGAATCTTGACGTCGTAAAATTCTACACCCATGACTCTGACCTCTTCAAAGCTTGTCTGTGCGGCGCATGTGATTACTACAATATATATTTAGTCATTTTACCACAAATTTTTAACCTGACGCCAGGGGAGAATGTAGGAAAATAACAACCTTCAAGTTTCGGGTAGTGTCGCCAACACTCGCTGAATCTTGAGGGCCAAATGCAGGATCAGACGGTTGTCTGCATCGTTCAGATCAAGTTCCGTTAAGCGACTGATCTGTTCAAGACGGTAAACAAGCGTATTTCTATGTACGTCTAAGTCATTTGCTGCCTTAGCGAGGTTGCCATTAGCCTTGAAAAACCCGTTGAGTGTCCGTACCAGGTCACCCTGACGCCGCTCATCATGCTCAACGCGCGGGCCGAGCGTCTCCATGTAGAATGCCCGCAACTGCACCAGATTGCGTTCTTTGAGCGCCAACAGGAGTTGGAACAGCTTGAGATCGCCGTAGTAGGTGGTCTTCTCGCGGTCGTCCAGCTCGTTAGCGATACTCACCGCATCCTTCGCTTCTCGATAGGACTCCCGCAACGCCACCAGGCCCGTCGCCGGTCGGCTGATGCCGGCAGCGACCAATCCGCTGGGTGTGCGCGTCGCTAACTGCTGGCGCACCTCATCCACCATCTCACGGACACGCAGCGTCTTTTCGGGATTGGGCAGCGGATACAAGGTCACGATCATGTCCACATACTGCCCCACCGCGCCGTTCACCTGACGCCGTGCCATGTCATCGCGCACCAGCGGCAGCAGCGATTCAAGCGGCAGACTCGCCCCTGAGTCGGTGACGGCGCGGAACACAGCGACGATATACTGTGTCTCCGGCTCGAACCCGGCCTGCTGCGCGCGAGTCGCCATCATGTCGTCGTCGGCGGGCGTGCCGCTCAACCACATTTGCACCCAATCGCCGCGCGCTTGCTCCACCGCGAAGGCGATAGCCCGGCTTTTCGCCAACTCAATCGCGCAGACCTCAGCGCCGTAGACCAGCACCAGCCGCTCGAATTCATCCAGCACATCATCGGGCGAGACCAACGACAAATACCCGGCAACGCGCTTTTCGACTTTCAGCACGGTCGTGAATCCCAGCGGGCTGGCGACAATCGTCCCATCAATTGATGGGGCTTCGCGGCCCAACCAGTTCTGGAACGCGCCGTAGGGTAGGCTTTGCAACAGCGCCCGCCCACCGCGCCGATTGTTGCTGCTGCCGCCGCGCGTGACGGTCGGGTAGATCTGCGCCATGAGCACCCCGGCATCATCATGAACGACGACGGGCTTGGCGGTCGCGCGCGCCAGGATTTGCAGCAGGCTGTTGAGATCGCGGTTTTCGGCGGCCA
>JAADYY010000424.1 GCA_010092805.1 Chloroflexota bacterium
ATGACGAATATCCCGATCACAAAACCGATCTTCGGGCCGGAAGAGGAAGCAGCCGTCATCGCAGTGCTGCGCAGCGGCTGGGTGGTGCAGGGCAAATATGTGGCGGAGTTCGAGCGCAAGTTCGCCGCCTACACAGGCTCGCCCTACGCGGCCACCACCAGCAATTGCACAACCGCCCTGCATATCTCCGTCGCTGCGCTCGGCTTGAAACCCGGCGATGAAGTGATCGTCCCGGCGTTCACCTGGGTGGCGACGGCCAATGTGGTCGAGTACATGGGCGCACGTCCGGTCTTCTGCGATATTGATCTGGACACGTACAACATCGACGTGACGCAGATCGAAGCGCTGATCACGCCGCAAACCGTCGGGATCATCCCGGTGCATTTGTTTGGTTTGTGCGCGGACATGCAACCGATCCTCGACATGGCACAGCAGCATAATCTGTGGGTTGTGGAGGATGCAGCCTGCGGGTTTGGGGCATGGTATCACGGCGCGCACGCCGGGACCTTCGGCGATACAGGCTGCTTCAGCTTCCACCCGCGCAAGTCGATCACGACGGGTGAAGGCGGGATGCTCACGTCGCAGAGCGCAGATCTGGATAAGTTGGCGCGCACCCTGCGTGATCATGGGGCCTCACGTTCGGATCTGTCCCGCCACCAGAACAAAGGCGGCTTCCTCCTCGCGGAGTACAACCACTTAGGCTACAACTACCGCATGACCGATCTGCAAGGCGCGTTGGGCACCGTTCAGATGGACCGCGCGGACGGAATTCTCGGCGAACGGCGGCGGTTAGCAGCGGCATACGATGAGGCACTCGCGGATGTCGATTGGCTGGATGCGCCGATTGTTCCCGAAGGCTACATTCACGGGTATCAATCGTATGTGTGCTTGTTCCGCCCAGAAACGCCAACCACAGCCAACGTTGAGCGGTTGCATGAGCAGCGCAACGCACTGATGCTGCGCCTAGAGCAGCAGGGCATCGCCACACGCCAGGGGACGCACGCTCCCGTGATCGTCGGGTACTACGCTGGCAAATATGATCTGCGCCCGGAGCAGTACCCGAACGCCTGGATTGCGGATCGGCTCAGTCTCGCGCTGCCGCTGTACATGGGGATGCATGACGACGAACAAGCCCGCGTTATTGAATTGTTAGAACAGCACTAGGGAGTCTGGCGCAGATGTGTGGAATTACGGGTGTCTATCGGCTGGACGGCGAGCCTGTCTCGCTGCCGCTGCTCAAACAAATGGCTGGCGTGATCGCACATCGCGGCCCAGACAGTGAAGGTTTCTATATCGATGGCAACATGGGGCTTGGCCATCGCCGCCTCGCCATCATCGATCTGTCGCCGCTGGGCAACCAGCCGATGGCCAACGAGACCGGCGACATTGTCCTGATCTATAACGGCGAATTGTTCAATTACCAGGAGTTGCGCGTCCGGTTGCAGGCCGCAGGGCATCGCTTTCGCTCCAACAGCGACACCGAAGTCATCATCCATGCTTACGAAGAATGGGGCGATGCCTGCGTCGAGCGCTTTAACGGCCAGTTCGCGTTTGTCATCTGGGATGCACCGCGCCGCCGCCTGTTCATCGCCCGTGACCGCTTCGGCATCAAGCCCTTCTACTACTACCATGACGGCGCGAAATTCGTCTTTGGCTCGGAAATCAAAGCGATTCTGGAGCACCCGAACATCCCGCGTGAGGTTTGCTACCCGGCGCTAAACCAGTATTTCACGTTCCAGAATATCCTCACCGACCTCACCCTGTTTGAGGGGATACGGCTGCTGCCTGCGGGCTGCACAATGGTCGTCACCGAAGACGGCATCACTCAACGGCGCTACTGGGACTACTGCTTTGAACCCCAACCCACCCCGATGTCGGAGGATGAAGCTACTGAGCAGTTGTTCCATCTGTTCAAGCAGGCTGTGACGCGCCAACTGATGAGCGATGTACCGTTGGCGTCGTATCTCAGCGGCGGCATGGACTCCGGGTCGGTGGCTGCGGTCACCCGCGAGCAGATCGGTCGTATCCACACCTTCACCTGCGGCTTTGATCTGTCGTCAGCGTCCGGTTTGGAGTTGGGGTTCGACGAACGCGCCCGCGCCGAAGTCATGGCGAACCGCCTGAAGACCGAACATTACGAGGTGGTGCTGCACGCAGGTGATATGGAAAATGTGATGCCGGAATTGATCTGGCATCTGGAAGATTTGCGTGTGGGGCAGTGCTACCCCAATTACTACGTGTCACGGTTGGCGAGCAAATTCGTCAAGGTGGTGCTTTCCGGCGCGGGGGGCGATGAACTGTTCGCCGGTTATCCCTGGCGCTACTATCGCGGGTTGGACAGCCACGATGCGCACAGCTACAGCCGCAGCTACTACGACTTCTGGCAGCGCCTGGTGCCAGAAGAAGAGAAAGCGCAGTTGTTCAACGGCGATATTTACAAGCATGTCGCACCGAATTCAACTTTCGATGTCTTCCGTGACATTATCACGCAGAGCGGCATGGCGCTGGATACCCCAGAGAGCATCGTCAATGCGTCGCTGTACTTTGAACTCAAGACATTCTTGCATGGGTTGCTGGTCGTCGAAGACAAGCTGAGTATGG
>JAADYY010000425.1 GCA_010092805.1 Chloroflexota bacterium
CAATTTGGAAGTGATCACAGTGGGTGATCTGGTCGCCGTCGTCAGCGAGACGGACGCCACCCGCATCCGGCCCAGCCGCGTCAACATGAGCGCGCATCAGCGGGCGCTGGAACACATCATGATGCAGCGCGGGGCCATCCTGCCGATGCGTTTTGGCATCATCGCCACAAACGAAGCAGCAATCGCCGACCAGATCCTCATCGCCCGCGCCGACGATCTGCGGGCGTGGTTGGCGCGGATGCACGGCAAACAAGAACTGGGCCTGAAAGCAAGCTGGCCGCGTGAGACTTTATTCGCGCAAGCACGCCAGCACCCGGATCTCGCCGGGTTAAGCCCAGTGACCGATGTCAACAGCCAGATCGCTGTCGGCCAGCAGGTGGAGGCGGTGCTCCAGCAGATTCATCAAGAGACAGCCACACAAATCTGGGCTATGCTAGAAGGGACGTATGTGGACGCGCGCACAAATGATCAGCCGCTGGACGAAACCACCTCGCTCAATACCGCCCTCTTGATCGACGCGGCGGCGCAGGATGCGTTTGAGGCGGCGGTGGAAGCCTGCGACGCGCACTTCAGCGGCGTGCTCACCTTCAAGTTGGTGGGGCCGCTGCCCGTGTATACATTCGTCGATCTGGCAATCGATCTCGCTTAGCAACCGTTCGCCGAGGACACGCAAGAGCACCGAGGATACACATGGGATTCCTACTCAAACTGCTGATGCTGCCGGTCACTGGCCCGATTGATGGCTTGCTGGCCTTGCTGCGTGTGATCCAGGATGAAGTCGATAAAGAATTCGCCGACCCCGATGTGCTGCGGCAAAAGTTGGCGGAGCTGCAAGCGATGCTCGACGCAGGCGAGATCGACGACGCGACTTACGACGAGCTGGAAACGCAAATCCTCGACCGCCTTGATGCCATCTACGACGCGCAGGACGCCGAACGTCAGGCCGAACGGGAACAGGCCGCAGCAGCGGCTGCTCTGCCGGACGGCACGCCGGATCTGCGGCTGGATGAGGAGGTAGATGAGGAGGCAGATGGGGAAGCGGACGGGAAGCCGGACGGGAAGCCGGACGGGAAGCCGGATGGGAAGGCAGATTGATGAGCCTCTATCTCTATGGTGTGGTGCCCGCGCATATGCAAGTGCCCCCGCTGCCGGGGGTTGATGGTGAGACCATGCTCAGCGGAATCGCGGAGGGGCCGCTGCAAGCCGTCGTCAGCCCCATCGATCCGGGCCTGCTGATTTCTGAGGACGATGTGCTGACAATTGAAGCAGTCGCAGATTATGTCCTCGCGCATGACCGCACGGTGCGCGCGCTGCTCGACATCAACACGATTTTGCCCGCGCCGTTCGCCACCCTGCTCAGCGATGAAGCCGCTGTGCGCGCTATGCTCCACAGCTATCGGGATGATTGGCTGCGGGCGTTTGCGCGTGTGCTGGACTGCGTCGAGATTGGGCTGAAAGTGCTCGTCGATCATGAGTCGCTGCAACAGTCGACCACTGTCGCGGAACCGGATGGCGCGGCATCGGCAGGGGCGAATTATCTGCGCCGCAAAAAAGCCGATCTCGACAGCAGAGCACGCGCCGACCGCTACCTGAACGACACGCTCGAAGCGCTGCACACCGAATGCAGCACGCTGGCCCGCGATGCGCTCCTGAAACCGATTCAGGACAACAGCGACGACGGCGGCAAAAAACTCGAAATGCGCGCCGTCTATCTGGTGTACCGGGACGACGTGCACAGCCTGGTCGGCTTTCTGGACAATTATCAGGCGCAGCAGGGGCCGTGGCTGCATCTGGTCGTCGATGGCCCGTTCGCCGCCTATCACTTCGTCGGGCATATCGGGGGCAGCGCCTGATCGATGTCGGGAGCACAAATGCCAGAAGAGCGGGTCGTTTTCAACCGCGATGTCTCGCTGGTCGAATTGCTCGACCGCGTGATTCACAAGGGCGTGGTCGTCGAAGGCGACGTGACGTTGTCTGTCGCTGAAGTCGATCTGATTTACGTGGGGCTGAAGTTGGTGCTTTGCTCGGTAGATCGGGTGCAGCCGCCGTCGCAGTTGCGGGCACAGCCGGGATCGTATCAGCCGCCGCAGCCTAAACCGCCTGTCCTGGGTGTGTCGGCGGCGAGCAGCGCTGCGCCGCAGCTTGACGCGCAGACCGCGTCGCCACAACCCGCCGATGAAGGCCCAGCTAGCGACCCAATCGTGCAGACCGCTGCACTCAAGCCGCTCGCAACACCCGGCCCGGAAGCGGTCAGCGGTTCAGAGCGTGGTTTGGCGCAGTTGGTGCTTACGCTGGTGGAGCTGCTGCGCGAATTGATGGAACGGCAGGCTGTCCGCCGCATGGACAATGACACGCTCACCGACGCGGAGATCGAGCGGATGGGCGAGTGCTTCCTGCAAATCAGCGCGCGGATGGAAGAACTCAAAACCTTGTTTGAGCTGACCGACGCGGATCTCAACCTCGATCTGGGGCCGCTGGGCAATTTACTGGACAAATAATTTAACGAGTCATACAGGCAAACGGGTATGCCGATCACCACTGCAACACAGGGCAGCAGTCTGGCCGATATTCTGGAACGGGTGCTAGACAAAGGCATCGTCATCGCCGGCGACATCACCATCGCCCTGGCGGATGTCGACTTGCTCAAGATTCGCATTCGCCTGCTGATCGCGTCGGTCGACAAAGCCGAGGAGATCGGCATCAACTGGTGGCGCACCGACCCGGCCCTGAGCGGCGGCGCTGGCGAACTCGACCGCCTGCGCGAAGAAAATGCATTATTACGGCAGCGCTTGGAAGCGATGGAACAGCGGATCATGGGGTTAGCGGCGGGCACCTCCGCACCCAGCGCCCCGCCAACATCGCCCACGCACCCAGACGCCACCGATGACTGATTTGCAGCCTTGATGCGAAATTGTGGGAGGTTTTCATTATGGCTTTACCGGTTTCTGACCAACATCTTCAGATTACGAACGAGATTTACCACCACCGGCGGCAGCTTGCCGAATACGTCACGGCGCACAGCATCAACGTGCCCTACTGGAATATTCGCTACGGTGAGCAGGGGCGCATGACCTGCCTGAACGACAACGTCAAAAACATCGAGTTGTTCACGCTGGCGCTGCGCAAAGCCAAACCAGAGATCGCCGACGCACACGCGCTGTGGCTGCGCGATGTCTACATCAATTTGGGGATGTGCACCGAATTCGCCGTGCAGTCGTTTGCCGAGATGCAGCGCGGGGCCACCAACCTCCTCTCGCATGAAGCCGCCAGCGCCCTCAACGGGCTGCTGGAGCGCGTCAAGGCGACGCTCATTTATACTGATCCGCTGTGCCAGGAACTGCGCGCTCACGAAGACGCGATCACCGAGATCGTCGTCAATGCCATGTACGCCGCCACACCTTTCTGGCAGGTGCGCTACGGCGATGCCGGGCGCGCTGCCTGCGCCACCGATACCCGCTACAACATCGCCTACATCATTGACGCTGCTGGCCGCCAGAACGCACAAGGGCTGGTCATCCACACGCAGTGGATGCGCAAATTCCTGATCGAGCGGGGAATGTGTACCGCCTACTACGCGCAGGCGCTCACCCTGCTGGCCGATGCGATTGTGGCGAACATTTCCAGCCAGCACCACGCCCAGATCCGCAGCATCAACGACGCGCTTCAGGCCGGGCTGCGCCACGATCATCCGTTTGCACAGCTGATCGAGAGCCAGCAAGCGACGATCACCCGCACCGTGACGGCGCAGCACTACGACCGGGCCGTCGCTTTGCAGCAGCGCATGACCCGCCACGAATACGCCAACGACCTGCTGTACAAGCTGTCGTTTCTGGTGGATGCGGTGGTCACCGGGCAGCCGCAGATCATGAGCAGTCATTTGCAGTGGGTGCGCTCGGTGCTGCCACAGCTCAACCTGACGCCCGCTGATCTGGATGCCGAACTGCACACCTTAGCGGCAGCGCTGCCTACAGGCACGCCTGATCAGGCGCGGGCGCTGTTGCAATAACACGGTGCACACGGACGGCGGTCGCTGCGGCGCGCACGCTGGATGAGTATGCTGAGAGCTGAAGGAGGATTGTCAACTGATGGCCGTTACCTCAAACGAACGCTCGGCCCTGGCCGCCGAGATCAGTGAACACAAACACGAGATCGCCAGCTACGCCACCGACCAGACGCTGAAGGCCGCCTATTGGGATCTGCGCTATGGGGAAATGGGGCGGGTGAGCTGCTTCAACGACAACCTCAAAAATATTGAGGTGTTTTCGCTGGCGGTGCGCAACAACTCGCCCATGATCGCCGAGACGCATGTGCTGTGGCTGCGCGATCTGCACATCAACCTGGGGATGTGTACCACCTTCGTGGCGCAGGCGTTCACGCATATGCAAACCGCCGCCGCCGAGATCCTCTCGCCCGACGCGGCCAGTGCGCTCAAGCTGGTGCTGGATCGCTCCAAGAACGCGATGGTCTACACCGACCCGCTTTGCCGGGAAATCACCAAACACCAGGACGCCATCGTCGAGGTGGTCGTCAACGCCATGTACACGAGCATACCCTACTGGCGCGTCCGCTACGGCGACACGGGGCGCGCCGCCTGCGGCATCGACACGTATTACAACGTCAACTACCTGGTCGATGCATTGGGGCGCGACAACACCAAAGGCATCCTGATCCACACCGCCTGGATGCGCGACTTTCTGATCTCGCGCGGCATGTGCTCAGAGTATTACATCACCGCCTGGTCGGTGCTGGCCGATGCCATCGTCGCAGTGATCCCGGTGCAGTATCATGACCGCATCCGCAAGCTGGTGCAGTTGGTGATCGACAACATGCGCTACAAGGCCGATTTCGAGGGCCTGATCCTCAACCAGCGCGATACCATCCTGGATCAGGTGGCGGCGCGCGTCTACGACGGCAGCCCAGGGCTGAAGCTGCGCTTCACCCGCCACGATTACAGCCAGGACATGCACTACCGGCTTTCGTATCTGGTCGATGCGGTCTGCCAGGATCAGCGCGAGATCATCACCGATTATCTGAACTGGACGCGCGGCGTGCTGCCGCATCTCAGCCTGACGCTGTCCGAGTTCGATGCTGGCCTGGCCGCACTCGCCG
>JAADYY010000426.1 GCA_010092805.1 Chloroflexota bacterium
GCGGCGCTGGTCACCCTGCTCGCTCGGTGCGAGCGCCGTTGATTTGCTGATATTGGGAACGGTATAAAAACACATCTTACATAAGCTTAGGGGGTGCTCGCATGAAACGATTTTTGCTCGGCGCGCTGATGATGGCGCTGTTCGTCAATGTGCTGCCACACAGCCCGGCAGTCCCGCCCGCCAACGCCCAGATCTCATCGTGCTTCCTCGATTTGATGCTCTCGCTGGATACGTCCGGCAGCATCAGCAGCAGTGAGTTCGCCGAAGTCCAGAATTTCGCCGTCGGGCTGGTCAACGGCCTGCCCGTGAGTGCCGGCCAGGTGCGGGTGGGCATCGCCCAATTCTCCGACAATGCGCAGATCGAAATTGGGCTGTCCGATAACGCCACCGATGTCATCAACACCATCAACACTTTTTCCCGCTTTGGCGGCCTCACCAACCTCGTGGAGGCTACGCTGATTCCACAGGGCGAATTCGTGGCCAATGGCCGCCCGGCAGCCCCGCGCGCGATCATCGTGCTGACCGACGGCGAAGACACGATTAATTTTCCGGGTGACGAAGTGACAGCCGCGACAACGGTCAAGAACGCGGGGACTTTTATCTTTATGGTGGGCGTCGGTGCCTTCATCGGCCTCGACACGCTCAACGCCATGTCGTCCGACCCCGACTCGGAATTCGTCTTCCCCGCCCCCAGTTTCGCTGAACTGCCCAACCTGATCGACGCGATCAACGACAACGCCTGCCAGCAGCTCGGCGTGACGATCACCGGCACCGTGTTCGATGATCAGAACGCCGACGGCATCTTCGACGCGGGCGAACCGGGCGTGCCTGGGGCCACTGTCGAGCTGTACCTGCCGGGCAACCCCACCCCAGAAACCAGCGTCGTCACCGATGCCAACGGCAACTACACGCTGCTGCCCATCGCCGGGACGTATGAACTGGGGATCGTGGTGCCAGCGGGTTTCAGCGGCGTCAGCCCGCTGCAAACCGGGCCAAACGACAACGCCTTCGACCCTACATCGCTGCGCACCGACGAGATCACGCTGGCGGCGGGCGAAGTTGTCAACACGCGCACCAACGCCGGGCTGCTGCAAGGCACTGGCACGATCAGCGGCACGATCTTCAATGATCTAAATCGCGATGGCATCCTTGACGCGGGCGAGGGCGGCGTCCCCAACGTGACCGTCTCGCTGTTCCCAACGGGGTCGCAGACGATGCAAACAACCACCCTCACCGACCCGAACGGCGTTTACACCCTTGTCGCGCCCGCTGGCGATTATGAGGTCGGCCTTACGCCGCCGCCCGGCTTCCTCGGCGTCAGCCCGCTGCCGATGACCCCTGGGCCGAACGATAACGCCTTCGATCCAACCGATTCGCGCACCGACCCGATCACGCTGACAGTGGGCGGGACGGTCAACACCAACACCAACGGCGGTCTGCTGCCCGCGGGCGCAGGCGAAACCCCCGGCCTCTACGATTCGGCGACCGCGCTGTGGCAGTTGCGCCTGACGATGACGACGGGCGAAGCGGACATCGCGTTTGTGTACGGCGGGATTCCGGGTGCTATTGGTGTGGTCGGTGACTGGGACGGCGACGCCATCGATACCCCCGGCCTGTACAACCCGGCCAACGGCGGCTGGTACCTGCGCAACTCCAACGCCACGGGCGAAGCCAATCTGTTCTTCATCTTTGCTGGCCCGGCGGGCGCGATCCCGGTGGCGGGCGATTGGGATGGCGACGGCGACGATACGCCCGGCTTCTACGACCCGGCGACCGGTCAGTGGCTGCTGCGCAACGACAACAGCCCCGGCAGCGCCGATATTACCTTCACCTTCGGCGGGCAGAGCGGCTTTGTCCCCATCCCCGGCGATTGGAACAACGACGGCACCGATACGCCCGGCCTCTACAACAATGCGACCGCGCAATGGCTGCTGCGCGACGCCAACAGCGCGGGCGGCCCCGCGTTCGATGTCATCTACGGCGGTATCCCCACCGATACCCCGCTGGCGGGCGATTGGGACGGCGACGGCGATGATGCCATCGGCGTGACCGTTGTCAACAACGCCTACTGGGATGTGCGCAATGACATCGTGATTGGCCGCGGCACCCTTCAGGTGATCTTCGGCGGTCTCCCTGGGTCGCAGCATGTCAGCGGGCGCTGGGGCGCGCCGCCGCCGCTGTCGCAAGTCTACGCGGGCATCAACACGCCGTACCTGCCACCGGTCGTCAACTCACGGGAGGGCACGACGCCGCCGCTGCCGCCGGCCGCGTCGCCCGGTTCGATGATGCCGCCCGGCGGCGAACTCGATGCGAGCCTGCTGCCGTCCGTGCCGCAGGTGAATCCAGCGGTTGCGCCGAACCTGTCACAGCAGACACAACCCAACGGCGACGCCGCCCTTGACGGCAATCTGGGCGGCGAACTGAACCTGCCATAGTTAGTACAGCACCAAGCGGACATCAATCCCCGGCGGCCACTGCTGCGGTTTGCGGTCGCTGGGGTGCCGACTTCGGTTTGATCTCGCCAACCGCGACCATTGCCAGCGGTGAATTGCACGAAAACCGCATACAATAGTGGCGAGTAAAAGTGGTGAGCAGCCGCCAACAGCATGTGAATGTTGTAAAGCACCGCCGACCATCCCAGATCTACGCACTCAGCGCCACAGCAGCGGTGCCGCCATCTGTTTTGTGAGACTTATGCTTTACGAGAGGCGTGATATGCATCGAACACTGCGAAATTTCCGTCGGGTACATCGAGCTGCCCTGCGGTCGCTGATCTTCGGGCTGGTGATCATCACCGCCGTGATCGTGACGCCGCTGGCAGCACCCACACCGCTCAGCGCGCAGGATGATCCCGCGCCGCCGGACTTCGGCGTCAATGCGGTCGTCGCGCCGCAAGTGGCGATCGGCAGCCTCAGCGAATTCGACCGTTTCAATGGGCGCTTCAACGTCTCGACCGTTGGGGCCGGGACCTTCATGCTCGGTGCCGCAACGTTCCAGGTCACCGAAGCCGAACTCCCCTTCAGTGGGAACGTCGCCCGTGCCTACCTGTACTGGTCGGTCTTCGGGTACGACAACATCTTCGACACGATCACCTTTGCTGGCAACCAGATCACCGGGATGAACATCGGGACAGCCGGATCGGTCTGCCGCACGCAAGGGAACACCGACCAGACCTTTGTCTACCGCGCGGATGTCACCAGCCTGGTCACCACGACCGGCAGCTATCAGGTGTTGGGGCTGCCGGCCTCGGGCGACATTGACCCCGCCATGCAAACTGGCGGGGCATCACACGGCGTGGGGCTGGTGCTCGTCTATCAGGATAACAACCTGCCGCCGCGCGAGATCATCATCAATGATGGGGCCGCCAGCGTGAACACTGCCAGTACCACCTTCGACACCACCTTCAGCGGCTTCATGACCGACATGACCCCCGCGACCAATGCCAGCATCTCGATCATCGTTGGGGATGGTGACGCCTTCCTCGAAGGTGAACAGTTGATCAACGGTCAGCCGTTCGCCGACAACCCCTTCACAGGGGGTAGCCCGATCATCGATGTGCGCACGTTCGATGTCACCACATTCGAGCCGAGCGACCCCACCACGCTGACGTTGGGCAACGCGCCGGGCGCGCAAGGCGACTGCATGGTGTTCATGGCTGCTGTCTTGTCGATCACTTCGCCGGACACGATCACGCCGACCGCGACCGATACGCTCACCCCGTCGAACACGCCGACGCCGTCGAACACGCCGACCAACACCCCGACCGCCTCGCCGACCGATCCGCCCAGCAACACGCCCACGCCGTCGGATACGCCGACCGCCAGCCCCACCGCGTCGGATACCC
>JAADYY010000427.1 GCA_010092805.1 Chloroflexota bacterium
CGGGATAACGTAGCCATAGCCCTTCAGCGTGGCTTGGGCTGGTCAACACGGGCTTACGGTTTCCCGCAAGCCACCCGCTTCAGCGGGTGGTCGTTGACGTTGGGTCAAGACGAGGCGACCCCGCGTCCAGAGGAAGTTGGGCGCGGGGCCACCGGGGAGGAAGGGGACAACTCACGGCTGCTTGACCGACACCGGGTGCCCGCCGATGCCATTGCAGATCAGCGCCGCTCCGCAGGGCCAGCCGCCATGCTGTGTGCCGTCAGCTGCGGCGGGCCTGCTAACCTACAGATGCCCCCTCGCTGGCAGATCTTCCGCGCTTGGGTGGCGCGGCAACCTCGTTTCGTGCAAAGCGTACCAATTTCGACCTGTGAGCAAGCTTTCCGTAAGGAAAATCTGCTGCGTGATTAACGACCCGCGCCGATCTGTTCGAGCACCGCGACGGTCGCGTCAACGATGAGCGCTTGCTGTTCGGCGCGGCTGATGGTGGCGGGCAGGTCGCCGTCTTGATCGCCGTACCAGCCGAAGTAGGCGTGGTTGCCGCCCTCGATGACGACGTAGGTGGTTGATTCGGGCAGAAATTGGTTGGCGGCCTCAACCTCCGCGACCGTCGCCAACCCGTCAAGCGTGGCATAGATCGAGCTGACGACCAGCGCGTCATCATCGGAAAGATCGTTGTTCCTATCGGTGAACGAGGCCCACAGCACCAACCCATCGACCAAATCTGGGTAGGTGTTGGCGAAGTAGGCCGCCGCCGACCCGCCGAGCGAATGCCCCGCCACCGCCCACGCTTCGATCTCCGGGTTGGCGGCTATCACGGCGGCGGCGCGGTCGGCCCCAAACACCGCCAACTGTAACGGCACCGGCACGATCACGGCCAGATAGCCGGCTGCGGCCAGTTGGCGCGCGGTTGGGGCGTAGGCTTCCGGTGCCACCAGCCCGCCCGGATAGATCACCACCCCGACAGTCGGCTCGCCGGTGGCAGGGCGGAAAGTCAGCCAGGGATCGGTCTCGACGATCACATTTTGACCACTCATCAAAGCGGCTTCGGCTTCCGGCAGCACCTGAACGGGCGGTGCCGCCGCCACGACGGACAACGGGAGCGCTGTACACAGGACGATCACGGCAATCAACAGCGGACGAATAGCTAAACGCATGGATTCCTCTCACACAACTCGAATTTGCCCAGAGTTACAGGGTAAGCGTAACCCTGGGCTGCTTAATGCTGCACAAAGATCGGCTTGGAGGCGGATAAACGTTCAGCAGCCGTACATCAAGCGCGTGATTGGGGTGGTTGCATCACACGGGATCTTGGCTTAAGGTTGAGGGGTGCAAATTATCGTCCACATTACGAAAGCAACCCGACGAAAGGATTATCTGATGTTGCGCAAATTGATCTTGCTCCTGCTCGTGAGCGCCGGGCTGGTGGCCGCGCTGCCGTTGGCGGCGCAGGGCGACACCGTCCCGCTGGAGATCTACCGCGATGGCGCTGCACTGGCGTTCTACGTGCCGGGCGACACGCCCGCCGATTTGTCTGGGCTGAACTTCGACCCCACCGACGATGGGCGCGGGCGTCCGCCCGTCTTCCTGACGGCCTACCCAGCCTTCGCGCCGCTGGGCGATCTCACGAACGTGCCGACGCCGGTGTGTCTGGTGCTGCGCACAGCGACGGCCCCGGCCCCGCTGCCGCTGGCCTGCCAGGCCCTCCCCGAAGCGGCGGTCTACGTGCAGGATCTGACGATTGGGGATGTGTTCTGGTACAACAGCGTCACGGCGGCGGCGCGCAGCTTCGCTGTCGCCAACGGCACCAACTTTCTGGATGAGTGCCGCGCGCGCGATCTCGTCTGCGGCGTGACCATCCCGTCGGGCACGGCGGCTGCGCCAACAGCCCCGCCGCGCCCGACGCTCGAACTCCCGACACTGGCCCCGCTGCCCACACAAAGCCTGATTCAACCGCCGGTTGCCACCGCCTTAATCCCTGATCTCGATACAGCGCGGGAATTCAACCGGCAGGGTGTTGCGCATCACGAAGCGGGCCAGTATCAGTTGGCGGTTGAAGATTACACCACCGCCATCAGCCTGTACCCGGACGACCCGGTGTTCCACAACAATCGCGGCCTCAGCTACCGGCGCATGGGCCTGTACGACTCGGCCATCGCCGACTACACCCGCGCCATCGAACTCGACCCGAACTACGTTCAGGCGTGGAACAACCGGGGTTTCGCCTACCGGCAGTCTGGCGAGCTGGATGAGGCGTTGGTGAATTACAGCCGCGCGATTGAACTCGACCCGAATTACGCCATTGCCTACAACAATCGCGGCGTGGTACACCGCGTGCAGGGGAATTACGACCTGGCGATTGCCGATTACACCCGCGCGATTGAACTCGACCCGAACTACGTGATCGCGTATAACAATCGCGGTGTGGCGTACCGGCAGTCCGGCGATTATCTGGCGGCAATTGACAGCTACAACACGGCGCTGGAACTCAACCCAGAATACGCGCTGGCGTATTTCAACCGGGGCTTCGCCTACGAAAGCGAGGGCAAGGACAGCACCGCGCTGGCCGATTACCTGCGCGCCATTGAGATCAACCCGGAATATGCGGACGCCTATCAGAACCTGGGCGATCTGTATTACGAGTTGGGCCGCTTCGCTGAGGCGCTGGACGCTTACGAAACCTATCTGGAGTTGGACAGCACGCCGCCCAATTACATCGTGGATCGCGTGGCTGAACTGCAAAACTGACGTTGATGAGCGCCCCGGCCCACAGACTCAGGGCCGGGCGCGCTCGATTTTGCGAGAATTTTCGGCGGATTGTGGTGTTTGCCCTGGTTGCAGCTGTGGGGTGCATCTGTGTGGGGCTGTGCAGTGCGGCGCAGACGGCGCTATAATCGGGGTGAAACACCTTAGCAGGCTTGGAAAGTATAATCGACCCAACTGTGAAAACTTCAACACGTAAATACTTACTTCCTTACCCGAGTCATGCGGTGACGCGGGCGCTGCTGCGTTCGCCGCTGCTCCTGCATCGGCTGGGGTTCGGCGGGCTGTTGAGCCTGGCGCACCTCATGATTCTGACGACGCGCGGGCGCAAAACCGGGCTGGCGCGCCACACCGCCATCGAATTCCGGCGGCACGGCAGCAAAATTTATGTGATCTCTGCGTGGGGCGACCGCCCGCAGTGGTATCGCAACCTGCTGGTGAACCCGGCGGTGCTCATTCAGCAGGGCGACCAATGTTACGGCGCGTGTGCGCAGCCTGTCACCAACAACAGCGAAGCGCTGCGCGTGCTGCATCAATTCCGGCGCACCAACCCGCGCTATTACGACTCGCTGCTGGGCCGCTTGATCAACCGGCAGCAGGTCGATCCGCGTACGCTGCCGGATGTTTCGCATCAGTTCACCATTGTGCGCTTCGACCCCGCCCCGATCCCGAAGGATCTGCGCGCGGTGCCCGCCGATCTGACGTGGGTGCTGCCTGCCGGCGCGATGACGGGGCTGGGGGCGGTGCTCGGCTTGACGCTGGCCCGCTGGGGGGCGCGCGCGCGCAAGCGGCGGCGTGCGACGCGGCGCTAAGACACCATAACCGTTCGTGTGACACAGACTTAGCCGGAAAGGCCGGGCGCGATGATCGACTACACCGAGATACTCCGTCAGGTACGGGTGGCGCTGCAAGCCGACGACTACCCCGCCGCGATTCACGGCCTGGAGCAGGCGGCGCAGCTGGCCGCTGAATCTGGCGACCGCGCGGCGGAGGGGCGGCACCTGGGCAATCTGGCGCTGCTCTACTACCGCACGGGTGCTGTCGAGCGCGCGCTGGCCTACTTCGAGCAAGCGTTGGCCAACGCCCGCGCCGAAGACGACCGCGTCACCGAAGACGGCTTGCTGGGCAATATCGGCAACATCATGCGCGAGCTGGGCCGCTACGATGACGCCATCGCCTATCTGAATCAGGCGCTGCTGATCGCACAGGAGATCGGCGATGCACGCGGGCGCGGCATCTGGCTGGGGAATCTGGCGTTGGTGTACGACGATCTGCGGATGCCGGAGCAGGCGGCGACCCTGCACGAACAGTCGGTGCATGTGGCGCGCCAACTCCACGATCAGCGTGGGCTGGCGCTGCGGCTGGTGAACCTGGGGCACAGCTATCTGGCGCTCGGCAACGATCTGCGGGCGCTGGGCGCGTTTGAGGACGCGGCGCTGATTTACCGCGAACTCGGCGACCGCGCTGGGCTGTTTGGCTGCCTGAGTCTGGTGGGGAGCTTGCACAACGGCTTGGCGCAGCGCGCCACCACCCGTGCGGCGCTCATGACTCACGGCCAGGCGGCGATCAACGGGCATCGGCAGGCGCTCGAGTTGGCGCTGGAATTCGGCGACGACGGCGAGAGCGCCGCGCTGCTGCTGGCGCTGGGCGAGATCAGCACGTTGCTGGGCGACGTGACCAACGCGGTGGCCTATCTGGAGTCGTCCGCCCGGTATTATGCTGTGATCGGCGCGGATGATCAGGCGAGTATTCTCGGCGAGATGATCGCCGGGCTGCGTGCCAGCCAGGAGCCTGATGCGGGGTAGGCTTCGTTGAGGCTGCGGCCCACCAGCAGATCACACTGGAGCATGTAGATGTGGCAGAGCGCACCAACCTGATCGACTGATGCGCTCTATGAGGGGTGGAACGTGGTGAAAAGAGGTGGTGCTCGCACAGCGACAGGGACGCCCACCGGATCCCAGCCGGTCAAAGTGGCGGGTGGCTCATCAGCCTGGCGGTGGGTACCACCGCGCGCCGAAGGCTCAGATAGGTCGTCTGTCGTTAGTGGACAAATCGCTAAGCGGTGATGAACTGCCCTGCATCTCTAACCCATAACATCACCGTATTTATCCTCAGTATAGAGCGGGCGGCGCGCCCTGCCGAGTAACGGATTTCAGCAAGTCGGTTGACGAATGTCATGGATAAATTTCAGGGCAATGCGGCGTTGTGCCCAAGCGCGGATCAAAACAGGGCGCGGCCAGTGAGGCGCGCCCTGTCACA
>JAADYY010000066.1 GCA_010092805.1 Chloroflexota bacterium
CTGTCGTCGATGTTCCCGCTCAAGTATCGCTGGCCCACGTTCGCGCTCGACGCGGCCCCGGCGCAGGATTTCCACGCGATCATCGACGAGGAATGCAAAGTCCGCGCCCGCACGCCGCAGGTGAGCAAATTTCGGCACATGCCGTTCGACTTCGACGACAACGAGCGCCGCGACATTTACGTCAACTACATCGCGCAGACAGGGCGCTCGCGCGGCGACAACATGGCGGCCTTCTTCCGCGCGACGTTCGACGCCTGGCAGGATTACAACCGCACGGGCGGTGAGGTCGTCCACGTCGGGTACAGCCCGATCATTGGCGTGGATGCCGACAAAATCCTCGCCGACCTGCCGAACGCGCATGTGCTGCACGTGGTGCGCAACCCCTGGTCAGCCTATGCCGATACCAAGAAGCGGCCCGTCCCGCTCTCGATGCGCCATTACATGCTGGGCTGGACACTCAACCAATACTACGCGCTGTACTACCGCGAGCAGTACCCGGAGCGGATGCACGTCGTGCGTGTGGAAGATGTGATGGCCGACCCACAGCAAACGCTGGGCGATCTGTGCGAAAAACTCGGCCTCGACCGCGCCGAGTCGCTGCGCACGCCCACCTGGAACGGTACCGAACTGGAGGAGGTCTATCCCTGGGGCACGCTGCGCAAAGTGACGCCGGACGCCAACCGCGCCACCGCCGCCGAACTCAGCGCCGCCGAACGCGCCACCATCCGTGAGTATACCTGGCAGTATCTCGATGTCTTCGACTACCGCAGCTTCGTTGACTAATCCTAAACGGGTGCTGATCACCGGGGCGACCGGCTTTGTCGGCGCGAATTTGGCGCGGCGGCTGCTGAGCGACGGGCACCACGTTCACGCGATTGCCCGCCCCGGCTACCGCCCCTGGCGCATTCAGGCGATCCGGGGCGATCTGCGCCTGCACGTGATCGACATGGGCGATGAGGCGGCGGTCAATCACTGTGTGGCGGCGGTGCGCCCGGAATGGGTGTTTCATCTGGCGGTGCACGGCGCGTATTCGTCGCAGCAAGCGATCCGCACGATGGTGCAGACCAACATCGTCGCCACGATCAACCTCGTTGAGGCGTGTGTGCAGACGGGCGTCAGCGTGATCGTCAATACGGGGTCGTCGTCGGAGTACGGCTTCAAGGATCACGCGCCCACCGAAGACGAAGCCATCGATCCGAACAGCTATTATGCCGTCACCAAAAGCGCCGCCACCCATTACTGCCGCTACATGGCGCAGACGCACAACCTGCCGATCCCGACGCTGCGGCTGTATTCGGTCTACGGGCCGTATGAGGAGCCGACCCGCCTCATGCCCACGCTGATCCGGCGCGGGCTGAACGGCGAGCTGCCGCCGCTGGTCAACCCGGATGTGGCGCGTGATTACGTCTACACCGACGATGTCAACGACGCCTATCTGCTGGCGGCGACCCAGCCCCACCCCGATCCGGGCGCGGTTTACAACGTCGGCTCTGGCGTGCAGACGACGCTGCGCGAAGTCGTTGAGGTGGCGCGGGATGTGATGCACATCAGCGCCGAGCCGGACTGGGGATCGATGGCGAACCGCAGTTGGGATACCAGCGTGTGGGTCGCCAACAACGCCCACATCAAAGCGACGCTGGGTTGGCAACCGCGCTATACTTTCGCCGATGGCTTCCGCGCCATGGTCGATTGGCTGCGGGCACATCGTGATCTGTATAGGGTAGAAGGCGAATCTCGATGAGCGAAACCCCGCTGAATGACGCGGCAGCGAGCGAAACACCCACCAGCGAAACGACTCAGCCGCAAACCACACCCCGCCCCACGCGGTCGATCCCCTGGATGTGGATCTTCACGCTGGCGCTGGCGGCGCTGCTGCTGTACCTGGCGTTTCGCGGCGTCGATTGGGGCGAACTGCTGGCGATTGTGCAGCAAGGCCGCCTCGAGTCACTGATCCTGGCCGGGCTGGTGATGATCGTGTCGTATTTTCTGCGCTCGCTGCGCTGGCGGGTGCTGGTCAACGCCGAAGGTGGCGTCCCGGTCGCCGCGACATTCTGGGGCGTGTGGGTCGGGTATATGGGCAATTATTTTCTGCCCGCCCGCGCAGGTGAGTTCCTGCGCTCGGTGATGGTGGCGCGGCGCGTGCGGTTGCAGTTCGGCTTTGTGCTGGCGACCACGCTCACCGAACGGATCATGGATGCCGGGGCACTCGTGCTGATCGTGCTGGCGACGATCTCGGCGCTGCCGGAGATCCCGGCGTGGCTGGAAACTGGCGCGCAGACAATGGCGCTGCTGGCCGTCGTCGGCATCCTCGGCCTCATGATCGCACCACACCTTGAAGGGCTGATCCGCCGGATTCTGGCGTGGCTACCGCTGCCGGGGCGCGTCGGCGCGCTGCTGGACGATTTCACGGCGCGCTTTCTGCTCGGCATCCGTGCGTTGCAGAATCCGGGCCGTGCGGCCATCTTTCTGACGATGACGGTGGTGGTGTGGGGCGTCGATGTCGTCTTCGCCCAGCAGATCGCGGCGGCGTTCGGGCTGGCGCTCACCGTGCCGCAGATCTTGCTGCTGATTGCGGCGCTGGGCCTGTCGAGCGCCGCGCCGTCCACGCCCGGCTACCTGGGGATCTATCAGTTTGTGTCGGTCGCCATCCTCACGCCGTTCGGCTACAGCGAAGCGCAGGCGCTGGTGTTCATCATCGCGCTGCAAGCCGTGACCTACATCCTGGTGGTGATCTTTGGGCTGCTGGGCCTGTGGCAGTTGGGGACGCCCGGCGTCCGCGTGGGTGAGCTGCTGCGCCAGCGCACCGCCGCCACCACCGACGGCTGAGTCCGCGCCGATCATGATCAGATCGGCGCGGCGGGTGATCGCAACCGTTCACTCTGCGCGCGGCTGATCCGGTGCGCTGTTGGTGTCGGCGGCTGCCGACTCGGTGGGGGCGTCCGCTGTGGCATCCGCCGACATACTGCGCCCGGCGACGAAGTAGGCGAAGTCGAGCACCGGCGTCGGCAGGCCCAACAACTCGGCCATCTGCGAGGCATAATCCACCGTGACATCCGTATAGCCCGCGTCGAGGAACTGCTGCCCTGCGGCCTCTTCGCTCGCGGCGATGTTCACAAACGACCCGGCCTGGCGGCTGAACATGCGCAGGCCGCTTTGCGATTGCGCATCGAGCATCCCCTGGCGACGCGGGATGTCTGCCAGCAAGACGCCGCCCGGCTTGAGGCTGGCGCGAAACCCGCTCAAAATGTACAGGGTCTCTGCTGGCGTGAAGTAGGCCAGCAGGCCCTCCGCTACGATCACATCGACCTGCCCCCGGCTCAGCACCTCCGCCAGCGGCGTCACCCCCAAATCCGCCGACAGCCAGCTCAAATTCGGCGGCAGCGCCTCGAGGTTACGAGCGCGCCGTAAGCGCTTCTGCTTCTCCTCAACCACATCCGGCAGATCAACCTCGATGATCTGGGTGTGGGGGTGTTCCCGCGCCATTTCGAAGCCGCGCGGCGAAAACCCGGCGGCGACCTCGACCACTGTGGCTGGTTGGTTATCTGGCGGCAGCGCACGGCGGATCAGTTCTTTGTTGGTGTACAAGCGCGCGAGCACGAAATTGATGCCGCTGGGATTGCCACCCAGCAGCGACCGGATGATCCGCGCGACGATGCGCCCCGACAACCGGCTGAGCGCCGCCGCTTCGGGCGTGTTCATCAGTTCCGCGCGCAGCCCGGCCAGAATCTCGGCACCGCGCTGGCCGGGCGTGCGGCCCAGCGCCATACTGTCAAACGACGGGCGCGCCGTCCGCGAGGCACGCTCCTCCTCAGACAAGGCGTCGGCGGGTTGCGGCGTCGGATTCGGCTGTGCAGGTGTCTGCTGCGGTGATTGTTCAGGTGTTTCGGGCAAGACTCACCTCCCTGGTGATGTGCTGAACGCAATCATGTGCTGACGATCTCTGGCCGGGTTCAGCCCGTCGGCGCTTGATCAGGGGGCGTGTCGCCGCCCGGCGCTTCGTCGTCCTCCGGCGGTGTGGTGCTGCCTGCTGCTGGTGTCGCGGCGGGCGCGGCGGCGGTCGCCTCAGCGGCAGGCGCTTCAGCGGTGGCGCTTCAGTCGCGGGGTTACGCCCAGACACCAGATACTCATAATCGAAGACCGGCGTCGCCAGGTTCAGTGTCTCGGCCAGCGTTGATGGGTAGTGCACCTGCACATCCACGTAGCCCGCCTCGCTGAACAACTGCTGCGCGCCCTCCTCACCGTCAGCAATCGTCAGGAAGCTGCCCGCCTGGCGGCTGAACATGCGCATCCCGCTTTGCGACTGCGCATCGAGAATCCCCTGGCGGCGCGGCAAATCGGTGATGAAGACCCCGCCCGGCTTGAGGCTGTCGCGGAACTGCCGCGCGATGCGGATCGACTCGCTCGG
Organism: Chloroflexota bacterium; assembly: GCA_010092805.1. Taxonomy (GTDB): domain Bacteria; phylum Chloroflexota; class Anaerolineae; order Aggregatilineales; family Phototrophicaceae; genus Flexifilum. The sequence goes on from JAADYY010000066.1 coordinate 4,406, forward strand.
CTCGAAGTAAGCCAGCAGCCCCTCGGCGACGATCACATCCACCTGCCGCCCTTCGAGCACCGCAGCCAGCGGCGTCACCCCCAAATCCGCCGACAACCAGCTTAGATTCGCCGGGATCTCGATCATGCGGGCGCGCTGTAAGCGTTTCTGCTTCTCTTCGACCACATCCGGCAAATCGACCTCGATCACCGTGACATGTGAATGTGCCTGCGCGAATTCGATGCTGCGCGGCGAAAAGCCGGCGGCCACCTCGACGACAGTCGCGGGCTGGTCACCTGGCGGCAGCGCCCGGCGCGCCAGTTCTTTCATCCCATACAGCCGCGCACCGATGAAGTTGATCCCGGCCAGGTTGCGGCTTTGGAGCGAGCGCAGAATCCGCGCGACGATGCGGCCCGAAAGCCGCGCCAGCGCCGCCGACTCTGGCGTGTTCATGATCTCGGCGCGCAGCCCGGCCAGAATCTCGGCACCGCGCTGGCCGGGTGTGCGGCCCAACCCCATGCTGTCATACGACGGCTGCGCTGTGCGCGAGGCGGGCTGTTCATCTGGCAGGTTCGGCAGGTTCGGCAGGTTCGCCGAATTCGACGGCGGGGTTTGTGGCTGATCAGGAGGAGTCGTCACGACAATCGGCCTTTCTATTGCTGTAGATGGGCTGCGCTTCGCAAACTGGCTTTACGTTACATCCAATTCTGTTTGAGTATACAATGCATGTGTGGCAGAGTCGGTTATGACCTCGCTTAGCTGTGGGGCTGCCAATGATACAGTCTAGACACAATGAGGCCGTCTGATGCATGTTTACGATCTTGAAACCCCCAGCGTACTGATCGATCTCGACCGATTAGAGAATAACATCACACGGATGCAAGCGCACTGCGACTCGTTGGGGATCAAGCTGCGCCCGCACATCAAGACCCACAAGATCCCCGCCATCGCGCAGATGCAAATCGATGCTGGGGCGGTGGGCATCGCCTGCCAGAAACTCAGCGAGGCCGCGATCTTCGCCGAAGCCGGCTTCAACGACATCGTGATCCCGTATAACATTGTGGGGCCGCAGAAAACCGCCCGCCTGGCAGATCTGGCGCTGTTCAACCGCATCGCCGTCTCCGCCGATCACCCGGCGGTGCTGCAAGGGCTGGCCGAGGCGGTCAAAGTCAACGAACTGACGCTGCAAGTGCTGGTCGAACTGGGCACCGAAATCGAGCGGACGGGGGCTTCCATCGACCGCGCGGTCGATCTGGCGCAGCGCATCGAGCGCGAGGAACATCTCAATTTCGCCGGGGTGCTGCTCTACCCCAGCACCCCGGTGATGCGCCCGCCGCTGCAAGAGCTGCTCGCGCGGCTGGACACGGACGGCATCGGCGTGAGCCACATCAGCGGCGGCGGCACGGGCGCGGCGCAGCAGGCGGCCAATTTCCCGGAACTGACCGAACTGCGCGTGGGGACGTATGTCTTCAATGATTGGCGCACCGTCAGCGCCGGGTGGGCGACGCTCGATGACTGCGCGATGTTTGTCACTGCGACGGTCGTCAGTCACCCGCACGACAAGCGCATGATCCTCGACAGCGGCAGCAAAACCCTCACCGCCGAAGCGATTGCCGGGGAGCACGGCTACATTCTAGAGTATCCAGAGGCGCGCATCTACCAGTTGAACGAAGAGCACGCCTATGTCGATTTGAGCGATTGTGACGCCCGCCCGGAGATCGGCGACCGCGTCCATATCGTCCCGGTGCATACCTGCGTGGTCACCAACATGCACAACACGATTTACGGCGTGCGCGGTGATCAAGTGGAGGTCGAGTGGCCGGTCGCGGCGCGCGGGCGTGTCTGGTGATGCGCAGGCGGGGCGGCGCTCAGCCCATCGGCATGTAGTAGTCGGCGGCATAGCGCCCGGTGACATGGTGCGCCAGCTGCCGCTCAATATCGGTGAGCAGCGCGCTGGCCCCAAACCGGAACAGCGCCGGGAACAGCCAGTCGTCGCCCAGTTCCTCCTTCATGAGCGTTTGCCACACCAGCGCCTGCTTCGCCGCGCGGATGCCGCCCGCTGGCTTGAAGCCGACCTTGAAATTCGTCCAGCGCTGGTAATCGCGGATGGCGCGGGCCATGATCAGGCTGACTTCCAGCGTGGCGTTCACCGACTCCTTGCCCGTCGAAGTCTTGATGAAGTCCGCGCCCGCCATCATGCACACCAGGCTCGCCTGGTAGACGTTGCGCAGCGTGCCCAGTTCGCCCGTCGCCAGAATCGTCTTGAGATGCACGTCAGCGCAGACCTCACGGTAAAGCTGCACCTCAGAATACAGGGCGCGCCAATTGCCTGCAAGCACCAGATCCCGCGAGATGACGATATCGATCTCGTGCGCGCCCGCCGCAACCGATTCGGCGATCTCCTGGATGCGCAGCTTGAGCGGCGTCTTGCCCGCCGGGAAGCCCGTCGAGACCGCCGCCACCGGAATCCCGGAATCGCCCAGCAGCTCGACCGCCTGCGCCACGTGCTGATGATAGACGCAGGCCGCCCCCACCGTGATCGCCTTGTCGGCGACGCCCAGCGCATCCAGCAGGTCGCGGCGGACGGGGTGGCGGGCTTTGGCGCACAGCCGCGCGACGTTGGTCGCGGTGTCGTCCCCGGCCAGCGTCGTCAAGTCGATGCAGGTGATGGCGCGCAGCAGCCAGGCCGCCTGCCACTCCTGCTTGATCGAGCGGCGGGTGCCCAACGTCGCGGCGCGGCGCTCTGCCGCTGATCGATTGACGCGCGCGGCCCGCACCCACCCCAAATCGAGCGGGATGCCGGCGTTGCGCGTCGGCGTGGGGACGCTGTGGCGTTCCGGCTGTGGGTCGCGGTGCGCGGTGGCATCCTGAGTCACGGTGGGGTTGGTGCCCGGCGTGGGTGCTGCGTTCGCTGTCTGCTCGGCCTTGTCGGTCGGCGAATGCTGGATCGCCATGCTTATCTCTCCTAATTTACGTGCGGTCGGCGGCGCGCTGTCGCGGCGTTTAGGCGACAGCGCCCAACTGGGCGACGAGTTCGACCCGGTAGGGCATGAGTTCTTCGCGCAGCCGGGGCAGCGCTGCCTTGATGTCCTTCACCTCGACGATCAGCGCGGGGTGGCCGGCTTGCAACCGTTGCGCCAGCAGTTCGATGTATTCGCCGTTGTGAATCACTTCACCCACGACGTGGGCCGCCCAGCGCCCGGTCAGCCCACCAGCTAACCCACCGATCAGCGCCCCTGCGCCCAGCGCGATCACCGGGCCGATGCCCGGCAGCGCCAGCGCGCCCAACTGCGCCAGGCCCAGCATCGAGACGACCGCGCCCAGCGTCCCCCCAGCGATGCCCCCCTCATCCGGGCCGATGTCGTCGCCGAGAAACACGACCTCGCCAGTGACAGCTTTGGCGACGACCGCCGCCCGCTGAATGTCCAGATCGACCTGTTCCATCAAATGATCGAGCGCTTTGCTGAGCGTCGACCGGGACGGGAAGACAGCAATGATCATGTCGCCAGCGTTAGACATCGGTTCATCTCCTCGTTTGGCGCAGTCCCCGCCAACGGGTACGATTGGCGGGGGCGCGTGGGTGCTGTGCGTTAGTTCGCTTCGGTGATTACTTCGATCTCGAACTGCGCCAGATCGCCGCGCAGCCGCGCCACAGTGTCGGCCTCGCCGTCAACTTCCATGATGACGGCCAAGCGTCCCGTCTCTAGTTGTGCCGACAACTGCTGTAGTTCTTCCTCTTTGAAGCCGAGATCGAGCAGGCCCGCCGTCAGGCCGCCCGTCGCGCCGCCCACCAACCCGCCGATCAGCGCCCCTGCGCCCAACGCGATGATCGGGCCAACGCCGGGCAGCAGAAACGCGCCCAACTGCGCGATCCCCAGCGATCCCATCAAAGCGCCCAGCGTGCCGCCCGCGATGCTGCCCTCGTTGGGGTGTACGTCGTCCTCAAAGACGACGGTTTCGCCGTCTTCGGCTTTGGTCATCACCGCTGAATGTTTGATCTTCACGTAGTCCAGCGCCTGTACATGATCGACTGTCTCGGGGACCGTCTCGCGGGACGGGAACACCAGCATGATGAGCTGCCCCATGTGCGCCTCCCGAAATTTACATCTATAACTTCATAAGTATAGCGCAAATGACACAATCAAACAGGCCGTCTGCATTGAGAGCGTGGATTTCACTTCAGTGCGATGCGGCCCTCATCCCCCTAACCCCCTGCGCCACAGATGCTGTTGGTCAATCGATTTGATTGTGTTTTGGCCCGCATCCCCCTGCCCCTGCTCCCAGCGTCAGCGTTCGGGCGCAGGTGCGAAAACGGCTTTTGAAGTCCCTCGCCTAGCCGCAAAGCGGCGGTTGGGAGCGGGATTGAGGGTGAGGACCGTGTGCCTTGCTTGCCTCAGAATCCGA
>JAADYY010000428.1 GCA_010092805.1 Chloroflexota bacterium
AGCGTGTCACCAGCCGCCAACGCTGCCGACAGATCGACCGCGCCGAATGCCCCTGGCGTCTCACGGACTGCGGTCGTGATCGCAGCAGCGGTCGGCAGCGTCGTGAGATCCGCGCGCAGGCCAACGCCTTCCACACGTTCATCGATCTGCGCGTAACTGGCTGAGGTTGCGGGCGGCAGCACAATCGTGAGCGGTGTCGCCGCATAGTCGGCGCTGATCTGGCTCCAGTCGGTGACCTGCCCCGCCGCCGACGGAATCAGCATGGTGTTGAGTTGATCGCTAGTCAGGCATTGCGCGAAGTCTGTCTCCGGGTGTGCGATGAACGCCAGCACATCGTAACCGATCAAGAGTTCGTGGAACTCAACACCGTTATTGGTGCACAGCAGCGCTTCTTGTTCCGTGAGCGGGCGTGTTGCCATTGCGACATCCGCTTCTCCCTGGCAAAACGCCTCGATGCCGGGTGATGTGCCTGTCACCGTGAGATCGTAGTTGACAGCCGCGCCGCTTGCAGCAACCAGCGCGTCTACCAACGGCGCTGCGATCCCCGACCCAACGATGGTCGCAGCGCTATCGGCCTCCTGAGCGGTGAGCCTGATCGGGAGCGAAAAAACCATGAGGACGAGCAAGACGAGCATCCCTGCCCGGCGCAAGCGAAGACCCATAAGTGTGTTCCTTAACGTATATGTGGGCGCGAAGCACTGCGCCGCGTGAAAATTGACCGGAGAGATTGTACCGCTGCGGGTATCTGTCAAGCAATACACGTTGAACAAGCAAGCCGGAAATGCAGATACTCGATTGGCCGCGCTGACGAAAGGGCAGCCCGCGAGCAGCCTGTGAATTGTTGGCGAAGCGACCATGCACATAGCATCCCGACGGACGATTTTGTAGAATCGCTAAAATCCAACACACCACAGGCGGTGCTATGCGAATCCGATTGTATACACTTTGGGAACAACTGAGCGGATCATTCTGGTTTTTGCCCGCGCTGATGGTGGTGAGCGCGGCCATCCTGGCGCTGGTGATGAACAGCATTGATAATGCCAACCCGCAAGTGGCCATCCCCTTGCTATCCTGGGTGTATACGGGCAGCCCGGAAGGGGCGCGGACGCTGCTTTCGACGATTGCCGGGTCAATGATCTCTGTGGCCGGCGTCACCTTCTCCATCACCATTGCGACCCTCTCGCTGGCGTCATCGCAGTTGGGGCCGCGCCTGCTGAGCAACTTCATGCGCGATAGGGGCAACCAGATCGTGCTGGGGACATTCGTGTCGATCTTCACTTACTGCTTGCTCACCCTGCGCGCGATCCGCAGTGAGGATAACAGCGAATTTGTGCCGTACTTGTCGCTGACGCTGGCGATGCTGCTGGCATTCGTCAGTTTGGGCGTGCTGATCTTCTTTTTCCACCATGTTTCCACCATGATTCAGGCGCAGAACGTCGTCGCAGACATCGGGCGCGACCTGGCAAGCAGCATCGAGCGGTTGTTCGCGATCCAGTCGGCCCGGACACCTTACGAGTACGCGCTGCGCGGCGAGGAAGACATCCCCCAGGATTTTGAGGACGACATGCAGTTTGTGATCGTGGAGGCCAGCGGGTATCTGCAAGCCATCGATTATCAAGCCTTACGACAGGTTGCTACCGAGCATGATCTTTTGCTGCTGCTGCGCTTTCGCCCCGGCGATTTCATCGCCAAAGGCAGCGAGATTATCGGTGTACACCCGGCAGACCGCTTGTCCCAGGACATAGAAAAGGCGCTGCAGTTGGCGTTCACGACCGGGGCACGCCGTTTGCGTGTGCAGGATGTCGAGTATACGATTGAACAGCTCGTCGAGATTGCGGTGCGGGCGCTTTCCCCTGGCATCAACGATCCCTTCACTGCGATTGCCTGCCTCGATCAATTTAGCACCACGTTGGCAGATCTCGCCGAACGCCCGATTCCGTCTGGCTATTACTACGACGATTCAGGCGCGCTGCGCGTCATCAGCGACAGAATCACCTTCAGCGGGATCATCAACTCGGCGTTTAATCAGATTCGCCAGCATTGCCGGTCTGATGTTGCTGTGACCATTCGGATGCTGGAGGTGATCGCGATCATCACCGCGCGCACACGCACCGACGCCCAACGCGACGCGCTGATCCGCCAAGCGGAAATGATCAAACGCGCCAGCGACGAAACCATCACTGAAGCCAATGACCTTGAGGACATTCACGAACGTTACGATCTCATTATGCGGATGGTCGCAGCGGCGTGACGGCAGCGCTTGAGCCGCTGAACGCGACATTGGCCGCCACCATTCCAACATGATCCGTGCGTGTTATAATCACGACGTTCGGGTTAGGTGATGCCTAACGTAGGTAATACGTCGATCAATATCGATAGATACATGAGGAGGCAGCGCGCCGTGGCTGATGTCGCAGCCCATCCAAAAACGGCCCAACCGTCCGCTGCGGCCAATCCTAACCGGTTGGCCTGGGGTATTTTGCTGCTGGCGTTTGCAGCGTTCTGCATGATCTGCGCGACGACGGGTTTGGG
>JAADYY010000429.1 GCA_010092805.1 Chloroflexota bacterium
GGTCGCACTCACATCGCTGATCTTAGCGCGCGGCGGCGCTGTTCTGGCCGCGTTGATCGTCAACCTGATCACCTCCGTTGGGCAGTTGCTCGCCATCTGGCTGATCTACCGCTGGCGCTTCGCACCCGATTTTGCCCCGCCCGGCGCTTCGCTGCGTCTCATTGAACTGCTGCGGCGCGCCTGGCCGTTTGCGGTCGCGGCGCTGCTGGCCGCGCTGCAACTGCGCTTGAGTATCATCCTGCTCGAAATTTTCGCCGGAATCAGCGCTGTCGGGATTTTCGCCGCCGCTTACCGTTTCATCGATGCCGGGCGGTTGATCCCTGGCGCGCTGTTCGGCGCGCTGCTGCCCGCGCTGGCCGCGCGCACCGCCGACCCGCAGCAGCGCAATCGGCTGTTTCGCCGCGCGTTGATCGGCCTGGCTGGGTTCGGGGTGCTGGCAGCAGTCGGCTTCTCGGTCGCCGCAGACCCGCTCATCGCCCTGATCTACGGCCCAGCGTTCGCCGAGTCGGCGTCCATCCTGCCGCTCCTCGCGTGGGGGCTGCTGTTCAATCTCATGCGGGGCGGCGTGACGCTTTATCTGTACGCCGTCGCGCGCGCAGGACTCGCGAATCGCATCGCCGCCGGGATGATCGTTATCCAGGCTGCTCTGAGTCTGTGGCTGATCCCGACGCAGGGTGTGGTCGGGGCCGCGTTTGGCTGGCTGGTCGCCGAGATCGCTGCCGTGCTCGCGCTGTGGCGCATAGTCTCAGCGCGTCGCTGACCAGATCCCCGTGCTTTCCGGCACAATCGTCCAGCCCTCGGCAGCCACCCGGTCGCCGAGAGCGTCGCCGAAGAAAAAGCGGATCAGATTCTCGGCCTCCCCAACCGATTCGAAGCGGTAATCGGTGCGGATCACGCGCGGGCTGAATCCGTGCTGATCCTGCAAAACCCGATAATAAGCGCCCAATGCCTGCGTCGGCGGGGCGGCGATTGTGGTGCCAGTGCCCAACGTCTCAATGATGATCAGAGTGCCGCCAGGGCGCAGCACGCGCCGCATCTCGCCGAGTGCTACCGTGAGCTGCGCGCGCCAATCGGCGGCGAACCAGGTTGGCATATGCCCGAATGTCCACCCAGCCAGCGCAACATCGGCCCAGCCAGCCTGCACAGGCAGCGCCCGGTGATCGGCACAAACCGCCCACCCATTGGCGCGGCCCATCGCTGTCAGCGTCGTCTGCGCGACGGCCAGCATCGCCGCTGATAAATCCAGCGCGCAGACCGCCCCAGCCAGCGGCGCGATCAACCGGGTCAGGCGGCCTGTGCCCGCCCCCAACTCGACGACCCGCAGCCCGCGCAGTGGGCGAATCGCGTTGAGCGCGGGCAGCAAATTGTGTTGATAATCCTCATGTGAAACCAGTTCATCGTACCGGTGGGCGTGGTGCGCGTAGATCTCCTCAAAGGTGGGCACGGTGCGACTCCCTGCGGGGTTGCGCCGGGGCTGCAACCCCGCAGCCCCAGCGTCTCGCTCAGCGTGGCGTGATGGCGTTGGTTGGTCAGGCTTTGGCTTTGTACGCCTCGATCTGGTTGACCAGTTTGGTCTGGTCAATTTCTGGGTGCTGGTCGAGCAGCCCCTTGAACTTCTCCATGTACTCGACGACCTGCCCGTTCTCTTCGGCCTCAAAGCGCAGCGTGATCGCCGGTTGGGTATTGCTCGCGCGCACCAGGCCCCAGCCGTGCTCGAACTGCGCACGCGCCCCATCAATGGTGATCACCTCATAATCCCGCGAGAGCACCTCGTTAATTTCTTTGATGATCTCGAATTTCACGTTGTCCGGCGCGGACAGGATGATCTCCGGCGTCGCGATCAGCTTGGGGATTTCGTCGAACAGTTGCGAGATCGTGCGGCCCGACCGCGCGATGATCTCCAGCGTCTTGAGCGCCACCAGCGGCGCATCATCGAAGCCGTAGTAGTTTTCGCCGATGAACAGATGGCCGCTCACCTCACCGCCCAGCGGCGAGCCGATCTCGTGCATCTTGAGTTTCATCAGGCTGTGGCCCGTCGTCCACATGACTGGCTCGCCGCCGTACTTGCGGATCTCGTCGGGGAGCACCTTCGACGCCTTGAAATCGAAGACGACCGACGCGCCCGGCTGCCGCTGCAACAGATCGCGGGCCAGCAGCGCCAGCAGCCGATCTGCCGCGATGTGATGCCCGTGATCATCGATGAAGCCGCAGCGGTCGGCGTCCCCATCGAAGCCCAGACCCAGATCGGCCTTTTCCGCGATGACTTTCGCCTCAAGAGCAGCGGTGCTTTCGGGATCTTCCGGGTTGGGCAGGTGATTCGGGTACGTGCCGTCGGACTCGCAGTACAGGCAGATGACCTCAGCCCCCAGATCGCGCAGCACCTGCGGCATGTACGAGCCGCTCAGCCCGTTGCCCGCGTCGAGCACGACTTTCAGCGGCTTTTCGAGCTTGACCATGCCCCTAATTGCCGCCATGTGCTTGTTGATCATGTCGTAGTCTTGCTCGATGGCGGCCTCACCGACGGTGAAAGCGTCATCCTGGATCAGTTTCATCAAATCCAGGATCTGCTGGCCGGAAAGCGCCAGCGGCCCATACGCCATCTTGATGCCGTTGTAGCGCGTCTCTAGGTGGCTGCCGGTGATCATCACGCCAGCGCCTTTTTCGCCGTAGCTGGCCGACGCGAAGTAAACAGTCGGCGTGAGCACCTGGCCGATGTCGGTGACGGGCAGCCCGGTCGAAGCCACCCCTTCCATGAGCGCCGCTTGCAGCGGCGGCGAGGTCAGGCGGTTGTCCATCCCCACAAACATCCGCTCGGTTTGAAAGGTTGGCGGCAGGTAGGTGCCCAGCGCCTTGCCGACCAAGCGCGCCAAATCCGGCGTGATCTGCGGGTCGTCACCGACCGCCACGCCCCGAATATCGTACTTCCGGAAAATTGCAGGATTAACGTCAGTCATTTCGTCTCTCTGTAGCCTCAAAGCATCAAGTGTGTGGAGAATAAACAATCCGCCGCAGACATGCAAACGGCATCCTCGGCGGGTAATTGCCGTGATCACGCCAGATAGTCGAGCGGACGGCCAATACTGGCAAAGTAGTCTGGCGCTGCGTTGCGGTAGAGTGCCTGGCACGCCGCCCGAATCGAGGGGCCGCGCCCGCCGATATGCACTTCTTCGTCAGGGTTCGCCAGCAGCCGCGCCAATAACCGCGCCTGCACGCGCGTCTGCGCATCTTCGAGCGGCTGGTACACAATGATCAGCCGCCAATCTGGCGCAAACGCCGCCATCGTCACGCCGATCATCTGGTCGAGCGTGATCTGCGTCTCTTCGTCGATCCAGCGCTCGTTGGGGTAGTTGGCGGGCCGCCGCGTCGCGGCTTCCACCGACTTGAAGATCGTGTGCGCGCGGTCGATCACGCGCCATAGCTCACGCAGCGCCATAAACAGCGCCGCCTGCGCGGCCACTGCCTCTTCGTTCTGCCCCCAGGTCGCCTGCGCCGCCCACACCACATCTCCGCTGGCGTCGGTGCTGGCGCGCATCGTGAGTGTCGCGTCCGGGCTGTATTCCTGGCTGATATACCCGACCGTCGCCAGCCACGCTTGCAGCCCGGTCTCTGGGCGTTTGGGCAGTGGCTGCGCGTGGATCGTCTCGTCAGTCATCGCTTGATTTACCTGTGATTAATTTGGGCACTGGGGCGAAGGCACTTCGCAGCTAATTCGCGCCAACCTTGATCTCTTTGCCGTCCACCGTGGCGGTGAACGCCAACTGCGTTTTATCTGCCGCCACACCAATCGACACATCCGTCCCGGCGGGTGGGTTGGCGCGCAGCAGGAAATCTGCCAGCGGCTCCCGCACCGACCGCCGAATGATGCGCCGCAGCGGGCGCGCCCCGAACTCAGGCTCGTCGTTCTGATCCAGCATCCAGCCGATGGCCGCTTCCGTGAAGTCGAGCTTGAGGCCGCGCTCCGCCCCCATGCTGACTTCGTTACGCAGCATCAGCCGCAGGATGGTGTGCAGATCGTCGTCGGAGAGCGCATTGAACATGATCAC
>JAADYY010000430.1 GCA_010092805.1 Chloroflexota bacterium
AACAGGTCGCACCAGGTTCAATTCGGCTCAAGCCGGAAGCGCTTTCCTCCACTGCCGCTAAAGCGGCGTGGCTTGCTCGCGGGCTAAAGCCCTAATCTGCCAGACCCCACTCTGTGCGGCCTGACTGCGCTTAGACGGACGGCGGCGCGGGCGCTAGCGCGCCACCGTGAACGTCACCTGGAACGGATCCTGCACCCAGTTCGAGTCGGGGCCGATGACGACCAACTGCATCTGATAAGTCCCCGGTGCTAGACCTTCGGCGTTCAGAAATTCAAGCTGGCCGTTGATCACCGGCTGGCTGTGCGTCTGGCCCATTGTCACCCAGCGGTTGCCGAACTGCGGCCCGTTGAGTTCGATCTTGTAGTACTGCGCCTGCCCCGGCCCGAAATTCGCCGTGCCCATGACGGGGACATTGCCGCGCACGACCGCCCCATTGCTCGGCTCGCTGATGAACGCCGTCACGACCGCGGGCCGCCCACTCGACGCGGACAGCAGCTCCGAATTGCAAGTGATCGTCGGCAGGAAGGCGTACCCGGTGTTCCGCGCGTACTGCTCGGCGCGGGCGGCGTCGTCCGGGAAGGGCGGCGGGCCGATGAACAACTGCTCACGCGCACCCACCGCCGATCCAAGCGACTCTTGGGGCACCTGGCAGTAGAGCGGCGCGGGTGGGCTGACCTGGCCAAGCGGCGCAAACGAGATCGCGTTGGCGATGTTCGGTGGCACGGGTTGCACCCACACCCGGTAAATATCCGGCTCCACCTCGCGCAGCCAGGGGCCAGTCGCTGGCGGCTCATTGGATTCTGTGTTCGGCGGCGGGTAGATCAAGCCGCCGTTGCCGTCCGGGATTCCGGCGGGCGTCAGGAGGAACAACTCCTGCGTTGACGCCCCGCAATTCTCGACTGGGTCGCGCATCGCGCTCAGGCGGCACAGTTGGCGCGGTGTCATGCCCGAAGGCTGATCGAGCCGGTCGGGGCGTGGGCTGCCCTCAACGAGCAGATTCTCTAGAAAGCGCGGGTTGTTGTAGATGCCGAGGATGACATCGTTCCAGATGGGTGCAGCCCCCGTCAGGCCGGACGAATTGACCATCGGTGAGCCGTCGCTGTTGCCCACCCATACCCCCACCGCGACGTTGCGGTTGTAGCCCACCGTCCAATTGTCGCGGATGTCGTTGGTGGTGCCCGTCTTCACCGCCGTGAACAGGCTGCCGGTGTTCAGCGGCCCGTCCGATCCCATCGCTGGGGTGCGCGCGGCGTTGTCCGCCATAATATCGGTCATCAGGTACGCCACGCGCGGGTCAAGCACCTGCGTTCCCAGCCCGATGCGCTGCTGCGTCGTCGGTGTGGGGGTGCCGCGCGGGCAGCCGCCTTCGTATTCGTAGATGATGTTGTCGTTACTATCGAGCACACACAGAATCGCGGTGGTGGGCACGAAGCTGCCGCCGTTGGCGAAGACACTGTAGGCGCGGGTGAGTTCCAGCAGCGTGAGTTCGCCGCCGCCGAGCGTCAGCGAGAGACCGTAGCGGCCCGGCTCATCGCTCAGGCTGTTGACGCCGAAGCGCCGCATCATCTGAATGAGGCTGTCTACGCCCATTTCGCGCAACGTCTGCACGGCGGGGACGTTGTAGCTGTTGGCGAGCGCGTCGCGCATCCGCACCGGGCCGTGAAATGTGCGGTCGTAGTTGACCGGGCTGTAGACGCCACCCGGATCGCCGGGTGAGGGGATGTCGGTGGGTGTATCCCAGATGACATCGCCCGGCGTCATGCCCAGTTCGATGGCGGCGGCATACGTGAACGGCTTCATCGTACTGCCCGGCTGGCGCGGCGAGATCGTCACGTTGACGCGCCCGTCGATGGCGTCGTTGTTGTAATCGACACTGCCGAGCATCGCCAGAATCTGCCCGGTGACGGGCTGCGTCACCACAACCGCCGCGTTGGTGACGTTGTTGGCGCGCAGCGCCGCCACCTGATTCTGGGCTGTCGTCTGAATCGACTCCAGCAGGTCGAGATCGAGCGTGGTGTACACGCGCCAGCCGCCTTGCGCGATCTCCTCTGGGCTGACGCCGAGATCGGTCATGAGTGTTTCGAGTTCGTTGCGCGCAAACACCGTGAAATGCGGCGCTTGCAGCGAGACTCCGGTGGGGCGATAGGTCAGGCCTTCAGTGAGGGCGGCGCGGCGCTCCGCGTCGGTGATGTAGCCCTCAACGACCATACGGTCGAGCACGGTGCGCCAGCGCAAATCGACCGCGGCCTGCACCGCCGGGTCGGGGTTAAGTGGGTCGAGATTGGCCGGGGCCTGCGGCAGCCCCGCCAACAGCGCCGCTTCACCGAGTGTCAGTTCGCCGACGCTTTTGTCGAAGAACGTCCGCGCGGCGGCCTCCGCCCCATACGAGAGGTTGCCGTAATAGATTTCGTTGAGATACAACGTCAGCGTCTCTTCTTTGCTCTGCTGCTGCGTGAGCAAGAAGGCCAGCATGATCTCCTCGGCTTTGCGCTGCACACTGCGCGTACTGCGGTAAACACTGTCGAACAGCACATTACGCACCAACTGCTGCGTGATCGTGCTGCCGCCCGAGTCGCCTTCGACGAGGCCGACGAACTGCAAGAACGCGCGGATCGTCGCTTCGGCCTCGAAGCCGGGGTTTGTCCAGAAGGTATCGTCTTCGGTCGCCACCGTCGCCGCGATCAGGTAGTCGGGGAAATCCTCAAAGCGGACGTTGGTGCGCCGCCCCTCATTGAAATCTTCGTACAGGAGCTGGCCGTGACGATCATAGTAGAACGTGCTGGCGAAGTTGGTGTAGTCGTCGAACTGCGCCACCTGCGCCTGTAATTCTTGCTCCAACTGCGCGCCGAGTGTCGCGGTGAGCACCAAACCGATCAGTGTGAGGCCGCCGCAGAACGTGGCGATCAGCCCGGCGAACACCACCACACACCCCGGCGAACAGCCGAGGATCGAGCGGCGGCGGCGCGCACGACGCGCGGGCAATGGCTGCTGCGGTCGTCCCGCGCCCGGTGCTGCGGGATAACGCGGCGGGGACGGCGGATAATTCGCCCCCTGTGGGCGCGCAGGCTGAGTCACACCCGGCTGTGTGTATTGGCTCGCGGGCTGGTAACGCTGCTGATACCCCGGCGCGGGAACGTTCTGCCCGGCGTGCTGCGGCGGGGGCGGCGGATTGCTGCGCCGGTTCCGGTGATCTTCCGGCACATGCACCAGCGTATGCTCGAACGGCACGATGTGCGGTTGTGTCGGCTCGATTTGCAGCGCCGGGTTGCGCTGCGTCCCTTGATCGTGCGGCACAGTGAAATCCGGGTTCGGGTCCAGGCCGCCGCTGCCCGGCAGCGTCTGCTTCGGGTCGGGGGTGCCCGGCTCGCGCGGGATGGGCATGGTGGGAATCTTCTGTGGGTCGCGCGCCGGGCGCTCGGCTTCGGGCGCATCGACGGCTGGCATCTGCCCGGAACTGATCGGGTCGTTTTCCATTGAGGTGGCGGCATCCGGGTCAACCAGCGCTTCGCCTTCCAGCGCCTGATTGCCCGTCTCGCCGACCGCGCGCGCCGCCGGTGCCGCCAAAGCGCCGGTCGAATCCACCGGATTCGCCAGATCTGAGTCGGTCACTTCCGCATTGGTGGAGTCCAATGCGTCGGTATCGTCGGCTGCGCGCGGCAGTTCAAATTCGGGCTGCTCGCGTTCTTCAGGCATGCACAACCCCTCCGCAAGGGTTTCTTTTACGATCATGGTCGATTCGTTGATCCGATAGATTGATTGTAGCACTGTTACGGATCGCGTCCATGCCCCAAACCCGACGACTCTCCGGCGGCTGGCAAGCGAAAACCCTCGGCCACCGTGCGCCGAGGGTTCTGTGTACAGCGTGATGCGGTTGGTTACGCGGCGGCGCGCTCCGCAGGCAGGCTGCGGTCGCGGTTGCGGTTGGCGAGGTACTGCTGCACATTGCTGAGCACGATGACGGCCAGCACCACCAGCGTCATCAGCGTAGCGACCGTCTGCACCGGGTCGGCGTAACGCAGGGCGATGCCCACAAAGGCCCAGATCGCCACGCTGCCATAAATGATGTTGCCACGCCCGTAGATCGTCATGGCGCTGACGATCACCGTCGCCACCACCAGTAGGATGCTCGACCAGGTCGCGGCGGCGATGCCCAGGCCGTCCCAGCCCACATAGATCAACGTGAGGGTGAAGTTGGCGACGGTCGCAATCGTGATCCAGCCGAAGAACAGCGAGATCGGCGCGACGATCCACCACCATTCGCGGCGGGTGAGCGCCACCGGGAGCCGTTGCAGTTGGGCATAAGCCGTCGCCAGCGCCGCCAGCATCACGGCGATGATGATCCCAGTCGCGATTTGATCATCGGCGATGGAGAACGGAATCCAGATGGTGTTGCCGAAAAACGCGACGGCCATCGGCACGCGCACCGCACGCAACGCCGGATCAGCGGCGCGGCTGGGGCGGGCTTGGTAATACGCGAACGCCAGCAGCCCGGCATAAATTGGCCCCCAGATGGCGAAGACGTAATCTTCCGGCACGAATTGGTTCGGGTATTGATCCGCGATGACTTCGACGCCAGTTTCCACGCCGGTCGAGGCTGAGTTGATGGTGCCGCCGATGGTAAACGCGCTGATGACCTGGGTGATCGCTAGGATCACCACGACGATTTGCAGAATTCGATCACGAGACATGCGATATTCCTCCACAATAGGGGGCTGAAGCGCTCACAGTAAACAGGGGTGAGGCTTACTATATACACTCAGTCAAAATTGAACACAACAGTTCAAAAATATAGCAAGTCACCGCGCACGTCAACTGATGCTCATGATCTGTTCAGGCGGGAGGTGCGGAGCGATTTGTGGGAGGGTGTTGTTGGCGAGTCAGGCCCTCACCCTAAATCCCGCTCCCAACCGCCGCTTTGCGGCTAGGCGAGGGACTTCAAAAGCAGTTTTCTCCCCTGCTCCCAGCGTCAGCGTTCG
>JAADYY010000431.1 GCA_010092805.1 Chloroflexota bacterium
GAGCCTTTCTTTTCGAACTGCCACGACACCGACCCCGCCGACGCCAGGCTGCCGCCACCGCGATTCAGCACGCGCTTGATCTCCGACAGGGTGCGGTTTTTGTTATCCGTCAACACATCGATCAGGTAAGCCACACCGTCGGGGCCGTAGCCCTCATAGGTGATCTCCTCCATCTCGACACCTTCTAGCTTGCCGGTGCCGCGCAGGATGGCCCGTTCGATGTTGTCCTTCGGCATGTTTTCGCCTTTGGCTTTGGCAATCGCCAACTTCAGCTTCGGGTTACTGCTTTCATCGCCGCCGCCCTCTTTGGCCGCCATCATAATGTCGCGGGCCAGGCGGGTGAAAATCTTACCGCGCTTGGCGTCTTCCGCGCCCTTCTTCCGTTTAATCGTTGACCACTTACTATGTCCCGACATCGCGGATTATCTCCATAACAACCAACGCATCAACAGTGCACCAATTGTCTCGCATTTTAGCACAAGCATTTCGGGGCGTCGAGACACCGCCACCATCCAGGCGCGAGGGGGTTGAACTTGGCGCGTTGCCCATGCGTTGAGCGCGTCGCCGCTTGCAATCTTGCTGTTCGGTCAAGTATAATTACCAGACAAGTTTTAACGTCAAACTAACCATTTGCGTGTTCGGCTTTTCCCCATAAATGTAGCCTCCGGAGGCCTGTCATCTTGATGCCGAGTGCTCAGAACTGGGTGCGTAACTTCACCGTGACCGATGACGACATTGAGATGTTAACGGGGCTGCTGCTTGAGCGTGAAACCCCGCTGCGCATCGACGATTTGGCGCGGGCGCTCATTGACCAGCGGCTTCAGGACGAAGCGGCGGCCTTTCAGGAGCGCTACCGTGATGTGCAAACGTATAACCCGTCACAAACGTATGCCGTTGATGACCGGGTGGTGTTCCCGGCGTTGAATTACGCCACCGCGCGCGTCGTGGCTGTCCGCGAAGGGCACAATCCTGAATATGGTGTGTTTTCGGTGATCAGCGTGGTGTTTGATGACACGCCCGAAGCCGAAGCTGGCGACGCTGATCTCACGCGCGAATTCGCCGCCGGGCTGACCTATCCCCACAAGCTCAGCCAAGAGTCCGACAATGGGGCCAACGGCGCGCTGAGCGGCACCGCACAAGATCCGGCTGCGCTGCTGAAAGCCAACCGTAAGCAGATCATCCCGCCGCTGGAAGCCGCGCTCGAATCCGCAAGCGATCTGGTGCGCGCTGCCAGGCTGTGGTTCCCGCGCGACCTGCTGCTGGAAGTCAACGAAGGGCACCTCAATTTAGCTGAAGCCGTCCTCGATCTGGCCGAGGGTGGCCCGCTCACCGCTGAGCAGATTGTGCAAGACATCGGCGGGTTGGGCAGCGGTTCGGATGAGTTGCAAGCCTTCTCGATGAATTTGGCGCTCAACGATGACCCACGCTTCGATGAAGTTGGCCCCGTTGATCAAGTGATCTGGTTTTTGCAGCGGTTGGAACCCCCAACCGTGCTGACGACCCCGCCCATCCTCAAGTACAACCCAGTCAATTACGACCCCGACCTGCTCTCGTTGGAGATGATCGACCTGGAATACGACATCAACGATGAGTGGTCGCCCATCGATGCCGAGGATGAAGAAGTCAATGAAGCCATGCGGATCACGCTGACCTACCCGCATCGGCGTGCGGGCACGCTGCCGCTCAACGCGGAACTGCGCCAGCTTTTCCCAACAGCCCGGCGTACCCCGCGCGTGTGGGTGACGCTCATCGATGGGCAGGATGGGGAAGCCTTCAATGGGTGGGTTGTTCGGCAAGATCGCTACGTCTACGGCCTGGAGAACTTTTACCGCAAGCACCTGATGCCGGTGGGCGCTTACATTACAGTTGAGCCACCTACCGACGAAGGCAATGTCGTCATCAAATACGACAGTTACCGCCCCCGCACGGAATGGGTGCGCTTGATCACGATTAGCAACGATCAACTGGTCTTTGAAGATCAGAAGCGGTCCATTGGCGCGGAGTACGACGATCTGATGATCGTTGGCATTGACGATTTGGCCGCCCTTGATCAGTTTTCGGCGGGTCTGCCGCCGCAGCGCGCGACGTTAGGCGCGCTGCTGAAAATGATCCTCAGCGAATTGAGTCGCAAGTCGCCGCAAGGGACGGTGCACGCCAAAACGTTGTACAGTGTCGTCAATGTTTTGCGCCGCTACCCGCCGGGGCCGGTTTTTGCCACCCTGGAAGCCATGCCCGATTTTGAACACGTTGGCAACCATTACTGGAAGCTCGGCGCAGAATAGTGAGCCGGGCGCAGCGGGCTGCCCGTGCAGTCTGAGCCGACGCGCCGGAACCCGCGCCACAAGACACGCCAGGAGACGCGCCTATGCAATCGCCCAGCGGCAAACCCAGCACCCTGATCAAACCGACGCTCGATACCTGCTTCCACATCGATTACACCTGGTGGGAGACGAGCGACGAAGACCTGCGTACCTACCTGCTCAGCCACCTCCCACCGGAAGAGCGGGAGGCCCTCACCCAGAAAGCCGAGATCGAGGTTTTCGACCATATCGACCCAGAAACTGCCGAAGTCTTTCAGGTCGATGAGATCGGATTAGCGATTCAGAACGCTGCGCGCCAGCCGGATTTCATCAACCCGCATACGTCGCTCGTGGATAGTATTTTTCGCGTGTTTCTGTCGAATCACAACACGCCGCTCACCCCGCGTGAGTTGGCTGAGCGTATTGGGCGGCAAGCTTCGGTGATTCTGAAGACACTCAGCGGCGGACGCATCTATAAGGGCATCCGCACGACCGATTTGTGAGCATCGCCAGTCATGAGATCGAGCGTTAGCAATTTCCTGGAGTGTTCCTGATGGGCCGCGTGATTAACACGGAGAGTACCGCCAAGCAGCGCAATCAATTGATGCGCACCATCGCCGAAGTGCTGCGGCGTTTGAGCCAGAAGACCGACATTGACGCTGAGGTAAAAGATATGGTGTCGCTGTTGGTGTTTTGCCTGCACGAGATCGACGCGGGGATCGATGGTTCTGCCGAGGCATGGGAAAAGCGCGATTATTGGCTGAAAGCCGATGAACTGCGCCAGCGTTGGAGCTGGACGAGCCGCATGGCCGACGAGATTCAAAACATGGTCTTCGAGGACCAGTGGCAGCAAATGCCGCAGATCATCGCGCAACTGCTGCCGTATGTCAGCGACATCAAGATCAACAAGCTGACGCGCAAAGAGGATGTGTGGCAGGGCAGCTACGTGCGCCTGATGCGCGAACGCCCGCCGCGCGACGCTTAGCCGAAGACGATCCCCAGGTCGCGCGCCATCTGCACCATAGCGCCGTCCGGGTCGACGGTTTTGAGCTGCATGGCGCGCTCCATGGGCACCGAAACCAGCTGCGTACCTTGCAGCGCCACCATCTCACCCCAGCGCTGTTCGGCGATGAGATGCACTGCCGCTGAGCCGAAGCGTGTCGCCAGCCAGCGATCTCGCGGGGTGGGCGGGCCGCCGCGCTGCACATGCCCCAACACTGTCACGCGGACTTCGGCATCCGTGCATTCGGCCAGGATGTTCCCGATGTGGAAGCCGATCCCGCCCAAGCGCCCTTCCATCATCCCGCTGCCCTTAATGTAGTATTCCTGTTCGCCGTCAATGGGCGCGGCCCCTTCCGCAACAACAACCAGGCTGTATACGCGACCCGCCCGCCGCAGAGTCTGAATCTTTTCGCAGACGATACGAATGTCATACGGGATTTCCGGGATGAGAATTGCGTCTGCACCACCGGCGACACCGGTTTTCAGCGCGATCCAGCCAGAATTGCGCCCCATGACTTCCAACACCATCACACGATCATGACTCTCTGCCGTCGTCTGGAGTTTGTCGAGCGCTTCGGTCGCCGTGAGAATCGCCGTATCAAACCCGAAGGTGACATCCGTCAAGTCGAGATCGTTATCGATGGTTTTCGGCACCCCAACGATCCGCGCCCCATGCTGAACCAGTTGATGCGCAATCGCCATGGTGCCATCGCCGCCAGCGGCGACCACGGCGTCGAGTGCGAGTGCATTGATCCGACCCACGATCTCATCGGAAATATCGACCTGCGCGACTGTGCCGTCGGGCTGCTCGACGGCGCGCACCAGCGGATTACCGCGATTGACCGCCCCGAGGATCGTACCGCCGCGCGCCAGCAAATCATACATATCGATGGACGCCATCGGCTGGGGGAGCGCGCCGTTGAGCAAGCCGTCGAAACCCTGCCGAATGCCGACGACTTCCCAGCCGTAGCGGTTCCGCGCTGTGAGCGCCACCGCACGAATCACCGCATTCAGGCCGGGTGCATCGCCGCCGCCCGTCAGAATGCCGATGCGTTTGATGTCGTCCCCGCCCATATTCGCTCCCCAGCCTATCGCGCAGTCTGTTTGATGCAGCCACCATCGCGCGTCCATTATAACAGCGCGGCAGCGGCAGGTGTGTTAAAGTTACATCACCATCGCGCGGCTGCAATACTCATCACGCGAGGCGCGGTGCGGGTGGTTGGCGTGCCAACCTTGTACGAACAGCACAATTGAGGCAGTTGTGTTAAAATTGCACCAATCTTGATCAATGGATGATAGTGGCAAATCATGTCTCAATCCAACGAGCGACGGCGCAAAACCGCTGCCGAAGCCCGCACCGAACGCGCCACTTGGGGGCTGTTGGTGCTGGTCTTCGCATTCATCGAGATCGTGGGGGCAGATGTACTCCCAAACTGGGGTGTGCCCGCGTCCGGTGCTGTGATTTTGTTCGGATCAGGCGTTTTTCAACTCTCGCGGCGCTGGCGCGTCAGCCCAGTCACTTGGATCGCAGCGGTGCTGCTGGCGCTGCTGGCATATTACGGCTTCCAGATTGACCCAGCGGTGAGTCTGCTCGGTGAATCGCTGATCGTTTTCGCAGTCGTGATCATCTTTGGCGTGCTCACGAACGAAACCTGAAATAAAACCTGACCGACTGCTCGCGTACCACTGCACCCCGGCCTTACCCTTGTTGGTTTTGTGCAAATTGTCCACAGGCGCATCATGGTTGAAACGAATCGCCACATTACGGTTGAAGAAGTCCGCAAGTTAGCACTGCCGCTAGGGACGCAGGTGGTTGCGGGGGATGGTTTGCTGCAACGCACAGTGAGTTGGACGACCGTGATTTACCCAGGTGATTCGGCGACATCGAAAGCCCTGCAGCAGGACGAGATCATTCTGGTGGCACCGCTCGAAAATGATAACAGCCACCCTACCCTGGATTTGGAGATTGTGCGCTGGGCTGCGCACATCCGGGCGGCTGCCATTGTGCTCAGCGATCCACCGTCGCCGCTGGCCGTCGCTGAAGCCAACGCAGATGGTCTCCCGATCATGACCCTGCCGGGCGGCAGCCGTGTCCGGCTGGTCGAAAAGGCCATCGTCAGCTTGTTGGTCGATCAAAAAAGCCAGGTGGAGCGGCGCGGCCAGCAGATCTACCGCCAATTGACGCAGATCTCATCGCGGAACGAAGGCATGGCCGAACTGATCAACGCGATGGCACGGCTGACCAACAAAGCCATCGTCATCCAAGATAAGCGGTTGCAAATCCTTTATAGTTCTGTGCAGCCGCAGTTCGTCGCCATCTGGGATGAGGTCGAGCAGTTTCTACGCAAAGCAGACAACCTACCGCTGGAAATTCAAGATCGCCATCGCGTCGCTGAGGTGGAAAACCCGGTGCTGATGCAGTCCCTGCCGCTCCCAAATATGGCGCGCTACGTCGCTCCGGTGATCACTAAGGACGTTGGGCGCGGCTATCTGTCTATCATTGGCTTTGACACCGACCTTGATGAGGTCGATCAGTTGGTTTGCGAGCATGGCGCGGCAGCTTGCGCGCTGGAGATGGCCAAAGCCAAAGCGATCAGCGACACAGAGAAACGGCTGCGCGGCACGTTTCTCGACCGCCTGCTGATCGGCGATGTGAGCCAGCAGGAAGCGGTGCGTCAGGGCGAACGTTTCAGCCATGACATGCTGCGCACCCATGTCGCGATTGTGATCGCGTGGCAGGGGGAAAAAGAACCATCGCTGCGCCGCTTAGAGACGATCATCAACAGTGTCGTCAGCAGCCAGCGAGTCGCGGCGTTGGTGTGGCAGCGCGAACGCGAAGGCGAGGTGCTCGTGTTCCACGCCACCGACGAGCAAGATCCGGTGACCGCCAGCATGAAGCTCGCCAAGACCTTCGCCAGCGAAGTGCGGCGGCAGTACCCAGCGGCGCGCGCGGCCATTGGCCTGGGGCAGGCGGCCCATGACATTAGTGCGTGGCGATCAAGCCACCGTGATGCAGTGCAAGCGCTCGATTTGGCGGTGCGGCTGCAAACCGATACACCGCTTTATATCGGCGATCTAGGTGTGTACCAATTGATCCTCGGCTTGACCGACCGTGAAAAGCTGCAAAAATTCACCGAACAAACCCTCGGTCGGCTGCTGGAGTACGACAAACGTCAGAGCGGCGATCTGATCAAGACGCTGGAGGCGTTTTTCGCGTGTCATGGCAACCTGAGCCAGACTGCCGAGATGTTGATCGTGCATCGGAACACGCTGCTTTACCGCATGAACCGCATCAACGAGATTGCGCAGATCGATCTCAACCGGCCTGAGATACGCTTGGCGCTGCACCTCGCGCTGACCATCCGGCGGTTGCTCACGCTGAATTAACGATAGAGCCGTTGCGGTTATTGCGGAACATTATGCGAAATACACAAACTTAGGCGGAGATTCATTTGCTGTTTTGCATGGTGATTTGCGTTATAATGCAATTTCCCTCTAAAATTCTCCGATTCATCTCGTTTTAAACGATTATGCACACTGCATAATCTAACGCAAACATTTCGAGCAGATCTAACCGATGCAAGCCTCTCACAACAGCGCTAAGCTCTGCAAAGCCAGTGCGAGTCTGTGTCTAGAGGTTTATCGTATTCACACAAGCAAACGAGACTTCAGAAAGGAGCGCTCTGCCAAATGGTCATACCTTCTCAAAACGCTCCCATCCAACACCCATATGATCGGCTCAACGATCATCGCGAAGACCGACGTGAACGCGACGCCTGCGCCCTCATCTGTGCGGTGCGTAAAGGCGGTGAACCCACTCATGGCAATGTCAAGCGCACGATTGAAGCCCTCACCCGCATGGGCCACCGCACCGGCATTGTTGACGGCGAAGGCGACGGCGTCGGGATCATGACAGACATCCCACGCTCGCTGTGGGCCAAGAATCTGTCGCGCAAAGGCTTGCGGTCGTCTATTGCGACCGACCCAAATTTCTGGGTCGCGCACGTGATGATCCCGGCCCGGCAGCGCGATCATGTCTCGACGATCCTTGGGCAAATCGGTCAAGCACTCATGGAAGCCGGGCTGGAACCGCTGCTTGAGCAGTCCGACAAAACCAACCCCAGCGCGCTTGGACGCCGGGCTGCCGTCAACGCGCCCAGCTTCTGGCAAATTGCCGGGGTCAATCAGGGCACGCCGTCGCGCGATTTGGAGCGGACGCTGTATCAATTACAGAAGCAGCTCGAAACCGAACTCGATGTGCATTTTCCATCGATGTCGTCACGCAGCGTGGTCTACAAAGTTCAGGGCACCGTCGAAATTTTGCGCCGCTACTACCCAGAACTGCGCGATCCTGAATACGCTTCGGTCGTGACGCTTGGTCACGCACGTTACAGCACCAATACCGATCCCATTTTTGAGCGCGCGCAGCCGTTCAATGTCATCGGGCACAACGGCGAATTCAACACGATTTCGCGGTTCCGCCTGGAAGCGGAGATGCTCGGCATCGCGCTGGACGAGGACAATTCTGACTCGCAGGATGTCGACAAGCTGATCGACGGGTTGTGTATGCAGTATGGCCTCGACTTGATTGAGGCGATGGAATACATCTTCCCGCCCTTCGCGCACGACCTGATCACGGATTACGAAGAAATTCACCA
>JAADYY010000432.1 GCA_010092805.1 Chloroflexota bacterium
GCTGTTCGCGGCGCTGCCCGCTTCGCCCAACGCCGCCCCCACGTTGTCGGTCGGCTGCCGCTCCGCCGACTCGCTGGCGGGCGGGGCTGTCGGGTTGATCGGCTCACTGGCGCTCGGCAGCGGGTTGTTCCGCAGCGCGTCGTTGAGGGGGTCGCGCAGGGCGGGGGCGGTTTCGCCCAGGCGCTCGCGCACCGCGTCGAGGCGTTCGGTTTCGCCGAGTGCGGCCAGATCAGCGGCGGTGGTGCCCTGCTCGCGAAGCTGCCCGACGAGATCCTCAACGACGCCCTCTTCCAGCCGCGACAACAGCTCAAGGCCGAGCGTGTCCCGCAGCGAGATCTCCTCGAAATCGGGCGGGGCCAGCGGGTAGTTCAGCAGCCGGGAATCGATCTCGGTGAGCCGGGCCAGCCGATCCGCCAGCACATCCGAAACCGGCGCGATGTCCAGGGCGGGCGGCCCTTCCAGCGCCACACGGCGCGGGTCGGGGAAGGTGGCCCAGAATCCACGCGGCACCACCGCATCATCGATCTGCACGCGGCCATCGAGGGCGATCAGGTCGATGTGATCCGCCTGGTTGCCGGCGCGCACCAGCATCGACGACGCCAGCTCGACATCAACGCCGTTGACGGTCAGATCAATCGTCAAATCTTCCGGCCCCTGAATCACCAGGGAGGCTTCGCGGGCGTCGTTGCACTCCAGGTCAGTGCCGCTGGTGGAAAAGTAGAACGACTGCATCGGCGACAGCCGCTCACCGCTGACGACGGGCAGGCTGGCCGTGTCGCCGCTGGCGTAGGCGCTGGCGAGCCAGGCACTCTCGCCCGCGTACTCAATGCGCAGCCAGCCGCCCGTGTCGTTGATGCCGTCGGCCAGGAACTCGACACCGCTCGCCAGGCTGCCGAGGATGTTGAAATTGGTGCTCGGCCCGCTGCGCACGTTGATGCCCGTCGTGGTCGTCAGCGTGACGGGTTCCGCCGCGCCCATCGCCTCCGCCGCGACCGCGTTTTCGAGCGTGACATCGCCCATCAGCAGGAAGGTCACGGCCTGGCCGGGCAGCGTGTTGGGGATGTTCGCCTGCACTTTCAGCAGCGCCAACCCCCACTGATCGTTGGCGAGGACGGGCGGCAGTGTGCGGATCGTGTCTAGCAGCGGCAGCGGCACAAAATCGCCCGGATCGCTGAACTGTTCGACAACTTCCTGTGTGAAACTGGCTTCAACGCGGTAGTAGCCGTAGCAGGCTTCGTTGCGGTTGATGCCGCCGCAACTGTCGCCCAGAATACTCAGCGCATCCTCGACCACGACCGGGCAAGCTGTTGGTAGATCGTCCTGCGCGGCCCCCGGCAGCGCGATCACTGTCCCGCTGATCAGCAGGAGCAGCACAATAAGCCAAAATCGTTTATGCATTCGTGAATCCCTCATCAGATCATCACAGCACTGCTTACGTGGATGATTGTAACAAGGTTTCTACTTTAAGCGGAGTTGTCCCGCCCGCGCAAGTCAAGGATAATCAAGCTTTCGCAACGGACGCATCACACACATAACCACACAAAGGATGAAGGATGCCGATCAAAGCCGTGATCTTTGATATGGATGGGGTGCTGGTCAACTCCGAGGAATACTGGCTGGAAGAACGAGTCGCCTTTGCCCGCGACCTGGGCAAGCCCTGGACGATGGATGATCAGAAGCTGGCGATGGGCCGGGCGACGCTCGAATGGGCCGAAGTGATGAAAGAGCGGCTGCACATCGATTGGACAGTGCAGGCCATCGCCGACGACATGATGCGCCGCATCATCGCCCGCTACGATGACAAATTGCCCGAACTGCCCGGCGCGGTCGACGCCGTGCATACCGCTGCCAGCGCCTACCGCGTCGGCCTCGCATCGGGATCGCCGACACCGGCGATCAAAGAGGTGATGAAACTGACCGAACTCGACAAGGTGTTCGAGGTGATCATCTACGGCGACGACATCCCGCGCGGCAAACCCGCCCCGGATATTTATCTAGAGGCGGCGCGTCAGCTTGGGGTTGCGCCAGCGGAGTGCATCGGCATCGAAGATTCGGCCAACGGGCTGCGCTCGCTGAAAGCGGCGGGGATGTACGCCATCGCCGCGCCCAGCCCCGGCTTTCCGCTCCCAGACGATGTGCTGGCCCTGGCCGAGCATGTGATCAACGGGTTGGCCGAATTCTCGGTTGATCTGGTGCGCGCCATCGAGCAGCGCAGCGCTTGAAACACCGCCCAATCCGGTGGCCGACGAAAAGTTAAGCTTGACGTGAATGTTGTCGATCTACAATGAGCTTAGATCCGTTGATATGGTAAATCAACACAACACCCTGAACACAAGCTCATTGGAGGCAAATGTGCGCAGAAGCATCGGGCACAGACTGGTTTTCCTCTCGTCGGCCAGCGCTATTGTGGCGAATCAACTCCTGGTCAATTACGATGTCAAGCTGGTGGTGCTGCTGAGCTGCCTGATGCTGTTCAGCAGCGGCATTGGGATGATGTTGGGGCGCAGCACATGATGCAGCCGACTCTGCAGCAGCAGTCGCAGCGACCGCCAGCGCCGCCGCCGCAGACACACGCAGACACAGCAGCCCTCACCCCACAGCCGTCTGGGCGGTTGTGGCAGTGGCTGTGGTTGATTCCTGTACTGTTGATCTTGTTCTGGTTGGGCGCACGCCATCTCATCACCGACGCGATCTGGCTAGATGAGTTCTACTCCTTTGAGGAGTCGGGCCTGCCCCATTACGGCGGCCCCTACAACTTGATCGAGCTGTGGGGGCGCACCGCCACGATTTCGAACTGGCCGCCGGGCCACAACACGATTCTCTCGACCTGGTTCGGCTTTGTTGGCCCCTCGACGGTCGCGGGCCGGGCGCTGTCGCTGTGGTTTGGCCTGCTCTCTGTGGCAATGCTCTACCGGCTGGGGCTGGAACTGGCCCGTGATCAAGCCAGGCCGCGCTTGATCGCCGGATCGGCGGCGCTGCTGATGGGCTTTTCGGCCATTTACATCCATTACTATCATGACATGCGCGTCTACACCATTTTCGTCTTCCTGGTGTGCCTGACGCTGTGGCTGTACTGGCGCGCGATCAACGGGCGGGCCGGGCGTCGGATGCGCATTGGGGTTGCGCTGGCGCTGGCCGGAGTCCTGTACACCCACCCCACCGGCCAACTGCTGTTCGGCATTCTGGGGGTCTACCATGTCCTCTTCGCCCCCCGCGCGCACCGCTGGCGCGTTACCTTCCAGATGATGGTGGCGGCGGCGCTGCTGTATCTGCCCTGGGTGGGGGTGATGCTGCTGCGCATCGTTCAGGAGATTCTAGAGCTGCGTGGCCTCGATCCCATCGGTATTTTGCAGGCAGCGCTCTACAGCTACAGCAACGGCCTGCCGCTGATCCTTGTCGCGCTGGCCGCGCTCACCCTCACACACATCCGCCAGCGCGCGGTTGCTTTCCTGTGGTATCTGGTCGTCACCTTCGTGATCGCGGTGCTGGTGACGAATGTGTGGGCGTCGTTCTTGTTTCACATCCGGCTGATCATGCTGCTGCTGCCGCTGGCGGGGCTGCTAGCCGGGTTCGGCCTGGCGCAGATCGCCCGCACACGGTTACGCTGGGTGATAGCAGTACCGTTAGCTGCCTGGATCGCGCTGGGCAGTTACTACAGCCTAACCCCTGAATTCATCGAGAGCACCCCCCGGCACATTCCCGCGATCCCCTGGCCTAGCTTTGCGGAGACGCTCACGACCTTGACCACCAACGCCGATCCAGCCGATGCGGTGCTGTTCCAGCTTGCGGAACCGCTTCACGCCAAGCCCAATGAGTATGTCATCAAACATTACACCTACGGCTTCGATCTGCATTTCGCACAATTCGCGCTCCTGGATTGGGACATCCCATACTACAACCCATTCGGGTCGCTGGAGGCATTTGTTGGGACAGCGCCGCGCATCTGGACGGCGTTCGCGCCGCAGTTTGCGCTCGCTGGGCGGACAGACCCGCTAGCTGTCGATCTCACGGTGCTGCTCGCCAGCGCCTATACCCACTGCCCGCGCGTGATCGAGCGGGCTGATCTACAACTTGACCTGTATGTGCGCACCGGGGCGGCGGTCTGCACGGAGATCCTCCCCCCGCCCGCGCAGACCGCTTTGTTCGCTGCCCCGTGAGCAGCACCGATCAGCGGGTGGCTAATTCCAGCGTGCCGTCAGCAGCAGATCGGTGCCGCTGACCAGATCGGTGAGGTAAGCGGTATCGATCCGCGCCAGATCCAGCGCGTAGATGCCGTCGCCCCTGATCGAGATCGTGACGAATGCGCCATCCGCCGAGAGCAGCCCAGCGACCGCGCCGCCGAACACGGGCTGCGGCGCACACGATGACGGGTTGTTTAGGCAGCCGAGATCGAGCAGGCGCACCTCGCGGTCGGTGATGTCGGTGGCGTTCTGGGTATAGGCGGTGTAGACCAGCCGTGCCCCGGCGATGTGCATCAGCGTTTGCGGCGCGGCGTTCGCCCCCAACGTGAAGGCCGCGTTCTGGCAGTTGCCGGCAGCAGCACAATCCAGCCCAAGCGCTTGGATCGCCTCGCCATCGCTGAAGTAGGCCCAATCCTGGTCAAGCTGGATGTTTGCGGCGGTCGCGGGCAGCAAAGCGACGCCGTCATTCAGCGGGTTGCTGCCACACCCAGCCTCCAGACAGCCGAGATCAGCCAGCCGCACGCCACCGTCGGCACCCCGATAGGCGAGCTGCGTCGTGCCCGGTCGCCAACCAATCGGCGTGATGGGGGCGGTGCGCCCGCTGTCCAGCGTGAGCGTCTCGCCGGTGGCGGCGTTGGTCACCGCCACCTGACTGGTCCCGGATGATCCCCAGTAGGCGACCAGCGGGGCCACATCTGACCACAACCCCACCTGGGCGGCGTCCGCGTTGTTGGTCAGCGCCGTGATCGTCGGGCTGCCGCCGCTTA
The DNA here is from genome assembly GCA_010092805.1 of Chloroflexota bacterium. Taxonomy (GTDB): domain Bacteria; phylum Chloroflexota; class Anaerolineae; order Aggregatilineales; family Phototrophicaceae; genus Flexifilum. Next base: position 4,949 of record JAADYY010000432.1, read on the forward strand.
CGGTTTGCACGGCATAGCGCCCGCCCGCCCCCTGAAACAGCAAGTAACGGTCGTCTGGTGCCAGGCTGCGCTGCGTGGGCAGGTTGGGCCGTTCCGTCACGAACGGCGAGATCACCCGCACCGCCCCCTGCCCCGTCACGACAGCCGTCGGGCCGCTGCCATCCGCCGCATAAAGACGGATCGCATCGTTGGCTGCGATCAACACAGCGCGTCCGTCCGCCGTCCATTCGCCGCCGGAAAGCCCGCTGCCCCCGACCCGCCCGATCTCAAGCGTGGCCTGCGCGGCGATCTCGGCGATGCGCAAGCTGACCTCTCCACCTTGATCGACGGCGAAGAAAAGCTGATCGCCGCGCGGTGCCCACGTGAACCCCAGCGACGGCACCAAGCGTTCGCCGGGGTTGGTGACGATCCAGCGGAACCCACCGTCGCCGCTGCCGATGATCAACTGCCCGGAACTACTGACAAATGCGACCCGATTGGCCGCCTGTGCGCTTGCTGGCAGCACGGCCAGCAGCAGCGCGCCGACGATCAGGGCGAACCCCCAGCGTGGAGCGAAATTGAGGCCAAAACGTCGATTGTGCAAGCGTTGCATGATCAATGATGATCCTTTCATCAAGCCGCCGCGCGTTCAAGCTTCCAGCGGGCCTGATTCACGCGCCGCTGCCTGAGGCGCTCGGGGGCAACTGCGCACGAAGCGCCCATGAGGAGCACTGCCCCGGCGCATGAGTCTAACGGAGATGTATTCATGATAGCGAATTTTTGTGCCCCTGTGCCCCCCGCAATCTGGGGGGAGTGCGGAACGCCCCAACGCGCAGCCGGCGACAGAATCCGCCGCCAGCGACACCCGCCTGACACGTGCTGATCTGCCCACGAACGTTCGGCGGTGCTATAATCGGGCACATGATCGAGACGCCGCTCAACAACCCGTACCACGCCAGCTACGACGATGATCTGACGCTGGTGCCATTCGCTGGACGCCAAACCGCGCTGGAGCGGCTGCACCAGCAGCTCAGCGACCCAACGCGCCAGGTCGCTATGTTGTTTCTGGGCCGCCGCCGCATCGGCAAAACGATGCTGCTGCGCGCCTTCAACAACGTCTTTAGCGATCCGTATATCGGCGTGTATGTGCCGCTGGAAGCGACGCCCGTCGCCGACGAGTCCGAATGGCTGCTGGCGCTGGCTCAGGCGATCACGGAGGAGTTGGAGGCGCGCGGCTTTGCGCTCACACGCCTCGCCACCCTCACCCCACCGACGGACGCCGACGATGCGCGTGTGTGGTTTGAGGATGAGTTTCTGGCCCGCGCCTTGGCGACGATCCGCCCCCATCGGCGGCTGGTGCTGTTGATCGACGATGCGGATCGGCTGCTGACGATCATGCGGTCAGAACAGCTTCCGGCAGATACCTTTGGCTACCTCCACACCTTGATCGAGCGGCAGCGGCAGTTGGGCGTGGTGCTCACCATGGACACCGACGCCGAAACCGAACTGCCCCGGCTGGAACCGCTGATCACGCTGCAAAATATGCTGCGGCTGGGCACGCTGGAAGTGGCCGAGACGCAGTGGCTGCTGCAAGAACCCGTGCGCGGCCTGTATCTGGTGCCCGATGAGACCGTCGCCATTGTGCAGCGCGCCACCGGCGGCGTCCCCGGTTGGACGCAGCAGTTCGCTTACCAGATCTTTCAGCGCTGGCAAACCGCGCCCGATCTCAATGTGATCACGTTGGAAGATGTCAAAGCGCTGCTGCCGTTGGTGCTGGAATACGCCAACGCCGATCACCGGTATGTGTGGCAGGCGCTGACGGGCAACGAGCGCCTCGTGCTAACGGCGATTGCGCGGCTGGGCTACGACGAACCGACCCGCCCGCTGGCGGCATCGGCGCTGGAAACCTGGCTGATCGAGACCGACTACCCCCTCGATCTGACCGCGATCAGCGCCGCGATCCGCAGTCTGGAATACCGTGAGGTCGTGCAGAGCACACCGGAGGGGGTCGTGCTCAACGCGGGGCTGACGTTGATGTGGCTGCTCGAAAACGCGCGCCTGGAACGCGCGGTAGCCCCATTTGATCAACCGGCACCTGAAGCGGCACCACCGCGCATCCCCCGGTTGTTGATCGCGGCGATGATCGTCATGGCGATCTTGGGTGCGTTGGCCGCGCTCGCCTTGATCAACGCGACTCAGCCCCCCACGATCATCGTGGTCACGCCGCAGCCAACCGTCACCCTGGTGATCACGCCGCCCACGCCCTAATTCCAGATCACCCGTCGCTGTCGAGCGGCACGGCACATGCGCCCGCCGGGATCGCGCAAGTCGCCAGCAAAACATCGTTGCGCAGCACCTCGAAGGTCGCGTCCGGGTCGCCGCTGTCGTCGATCCAGAACTGGCGGTTTATGCTCACCGAACGCCACCCCAACCGCGAGCCGCAGTCGTCCGGCGGCGGGAGTTCACGAATGTCGATGAACGGCCACACCTGCAAACAGCTATCGGCGGGGATGTTCCACAACTGAATAAACCCATCGTTCCACACGCCGGAAGTCATCGAACGCACGCTGCCGTCGGGCATTTCACGCCGGAATTCCAACCCCACAATGTTGATTCTCGAGTCAGAGCGGTTGTAAAGCACCATCTGCAAATTGTCATAGCGCAGCTCCACCGGGGCATCTTCGGGCGGGGGGCCTGCTGATGGGACCGCGGCCAGCGCCGTTGATGGCCGGGCCGTCGCCGACTCATCGGTCGCAGTTGCATCCAGCGTGGGCGTGCGCGCGGTCGCTGTGGCGGTCGAAGTCAACGTCGGTGTGCGCGTGGGCGTATCGGTGCGTGTCGCGGTCGGCGTATTCGTCGGCGACGGGGTGCGTGTCGGCGTCGCCGAGTCCGTCGCGGTCGGCGTCGCCGTCGGGTCGGCGGCTGGGTCTGCCGTCATCGAAGGGGGCAGCACCGGTATCAGCGGCACCGTGATCGTCGCATTCGCTGCGGGCGCAGCGGTAGCGCTCCCGTCCGGGGTGAGGGTGAGGGTCTCCGGCGGCTTGCTCAGCAGAAATGCCGCGCGCGCGGTCTGCTCCGCCGGATCAAGCGGCGCTCCCCCCCCGGCTTGTGATCCATTGAGTGATCCATTGAGGATCAGCAGCGCGCCCCCACCTGCGATCAGCAGGACGAACAACGCCACCGCCGCGATCAACGGCAGGCGGTGCCGTCTGCCCGGTGCCTGCGGCGCATATGGCATCGAGGGCGCATTCAGCCTGGAATTTGTCCCGGCGCGGCGCGGCAGCGGGCTGGAGGGCGTTGTCACCGCATCGGCGGGGGGCGGCTGATTCAGGCTGTCGGTCGTCCCGCTGTCGCCGCGCGAACCTGCGCTTCGCCCGCTCTCCGTTCGCCCTGATGGATCAGGCGGCGGGAACATCCACGAGTCATCCAATTCCGGCTTGAGCAGCGGTGTCGGCGTACTGATCGCCGCTGGGGGCGATTTCTCCTGGCCAGCGTTGTCCATCCCCAGCGCCTGGGCCAAGTTCTGGGCCAGCGCCTGGCCGTTGGCATGACGTTTTTCCGGCTCCTTCGCCAGCACCTTGAGGATGACCTGCTCCACCGCCTGCGGGATCTCCGGGTTCACGGTACGCGGCGGCGGGGGCGGTTCGCTCAGGTGCTTGAGCACCACACTCGTCATCGTCGGCTCGTCAAACGGCACCTTGCCCACGATCATCTGGTACAGCACCACCCCCAGCGAGTACAGGTCGCTTTGCGGCACGGCCTTCGCGGAGGACAACGCCTGCTCTGGCGCGATGTAATGCGCGGTGCCGAATGTGTTGCCAATCGAGCCGTCCGGCACGCTCAGTGCCAACCCGAAATCGGTCAGGACGGCTTGCCCGGCTGCCGTGACCATGATGTTGGACGGTTTAATGTCGCGGTGAATGACGCCTTCTTGGTGGGCGTAATCGAGCGCAGCACCAATATCGGTGATGATCCGCAGAATTTGCGCGTTGGTGAGTTTTTCACCGTTGAGCACATTCTGCTTGAGGATCTGCGCCAGGTCGCGCCCATCCACGAATTCCATCGCCATGTAGTACAGCGAATTGAGATCACCAAACTGATACACCCCAACGATGTTCGGGTGCTTCAGCTTGGCAATCGCGCGCGCTTCGCGCTGGAAGCGTGCGCGGTATTCCTCTTCGTTTTCGCTGTGAATCAAATACGCATCGATCACCTTGATAGCCGCGGTGCGATCGAGCCGAGCATCATAACCACGATACACCCGCGCCATCCCGCCGCGCCCCAGCGTACCCTGAATTTCGTATTCGCCTAACTTCTGTCCGATGAGCGGATCGGTGATCGACATATACCTGAGTCTCAACGCGGATAGACGTATGTTATCGTTATCGCCATTATAACCGACCTCAAGCGTAGGAAGGATGGAGTTCTGCCGTCGATGTATGAAAAGTTTCTCAACATTGGGCAATCGTCGGGCAATGCACGGCAAGCAGGCCATTTCAGTTAAGATAGTGTAATACTCAAAGTGAGTTGGGCGGTGCGCAACAAACCGCGCCGAGCGTGGGGCGCGGCGGCGGGGGCGCGCGCAGCTTCGTTAACAAATCTGCCGATAATCCGCGATTCAACCAACGCCAACCCCGTAGTAAGATAGAGGCTATAACGTATACGCCAGAGACCGCAATGCAGCCGCTGAACCACACGTGTAGGAAAGTGCTACAATCAGCGCCAC
>JAADYY010000433.1 GCA_010092805.1 Chloroflexota bacterium
CGCGCCCCTGCGTGACCGAGAACCAGTAATTCCATATCGCGCCGCAAAGAGGGGCTAAACCAGCGATGATATTCACGATGCATGGCAATTTCCTGTGGATTGGATCAGATTGTTAATCAAATAATTAAATGATTTGCTGCTTTTGCGCAGCGGTTCGAACTGCGCCCCGCGCGTTGAGCATCCCCGCCCCCTGACGTTCGCTGGGCACGGCGGGTAATTGTTGCGCAGTCGTAACAAAGATAGCCCGAATCTGAGCGGGTGTCAAACTAGGATTGACCTCTAACATTTGCGCCGCCACCGACGACAGAATCGCCGCCGACACTGATGTACCATCGACGTGCTGGTGCTGCGCGTCAACCAGCTTATGCCCATTGATGCGCCCCTGCAACATGCCGTAGAGATGATCGTCCAGCTTGTTGATCTGGTTGCGCTTCAAACCCAGGTCAGCATAACCGCGCTCCAGCAGCGGCTTGAGTTCATCTTCCTGCGTGATGCGCAGCAGCGGGGCCAACCAACGCGCCTCACGATCCACAAAGGAGCCAGGCAGAATCGGCGACGCGATCCACATCGCTGGCGCAGTGAGGTCTGGTTTGTAACTGCCGTCGTACGCCGGGCCGTGATCGTTGTGATAAGGTGTCCAGCGCGTGCGATCCAGCGAGTTATGATCGTCATAGCCGCCAACGGTGATCGCCTGTGGGGTGCTGGCAGGCGGCACCACGTCATGCGCATTGCGGTTCCCTGCCGCCGCGATCACCGTGACACCCGCCTCAACCAGGCGCGCAATCGCCCGGTGCAGCGGATGGTTTGGATCATTGCTGACATGATCACCACCCACCGAGATATTGACAATTTTGATGTTGAAACGCCGGTGGGTATCGAGTATCCAACGCAAACCGCGCAAGATATCATGTTCCTTGATGAGTCCGCGTGGGCTGCTCACTTTGACCAGCACGAGCTGACTACCGGACGCGATGCCACGATAACGCCCGCCAGAGGTTCGCCCATCCCCACAGGCGATCACGCTGGTCATCTGCCCGTGCCAGCTCAGGTCATCGATGGTTTCGACATACGGCTGCTCGACGATGTGATTGGTCGAGGCGTCGGCATGCACCAGCACGCGATCATCGAGATCGGGATGCATGTAAAACCCGGCATCGATGAACGCGATCACTACGCCGCGCCCGGTGTACTCGGCAGCGGCACCCACACGCTCTGGCGTGGGCAGCAACGCTACTTCTCCAAGATCAGCAAACGGATAGTTCGGTTTGAATCGCGGCATGAGGCAGTGGTTCAGTGTTTTTGACTTCGTCAGCCTTCAATTAACCTGAGTAGCCGGTGCGGGTCGCATCCATTGGGTTGGCAACGGCCAAGAAATCCTGCGTAAACCGGAGCGCGTAATCACTGAGCAGTTCCTGTGACCGTTTGTAATCTTTCGTCACGAATATCACCCCCGCATGATAGGGTTTGTCCGCCCGCCACACCACTTCTGGATCATTGTAAGCTGAAAGATCGGGGTGTGGCTGCCGCGCCAACGTAACAATCAGGCCACCATACCCCTTGGTGGTTTTCGGCGCTTTGTATTTCTCGCCGCGCAGTTGCGCAACTTCCAGATTGCCCCACTCGCGCCACAGGTTGATGCCGTGCGCGTGCTCCAGAAAATCTGAGATGAAGGCCCCGCCCGCTCGCCCCGCCATCTCTAAGAAGTAGAAAGTCCCGTCTTCCCCCTTGATGAATTCGCCGTGCGTCACCCCATTGTCCATGCCGAGAGTCGCGATCACCTGTTTGTTCAGCTTGTCCAGCGTCCTGGTATCTGACGATCCCTCATCTTGGATACTTGTAGCGAATACGCCGCCACCCTGATAGATGGTCATCGGCGGTTTATAGTATTTCTGGACGCTGCTGTAGACGATCTGGCTGTTGACGACCAACGAGTCGACGTGAAAAACCTCGCCGGGGATGAATTTTTCGAGTAGGTAGTAGGACTGCCGGTCGCCAAGTTCATCCAGGGAGCGCCACACCTGTTCCTCTTCCGTCACCTTGCGGATCCCCATCGCGCTGGCTTCTTTGCGCGGCTTGAGCACCCAGGGCGGTTCGACCGAACGCATGTATTCACGCAGAGCGTCGTAGGTCAAGATTTTGGTGAATGGCGGCACAGCGATCTTCGCCTCGGACGCCAATTCGCGCATCACCAATTTGTCGCGGAAGTTGCGCACCGCACTCAAGCGCGGGCCGGGCAAGCGCATATGCTCGCGTAAAGTGGCAGCCAACTCCACCTCAAATTCGTCAATCGGCAGCACATGATCGATCTGGCGTTCGCGCGCGAGGTAAGTCACCGTGTTGATGACATCCTGGTAGCGCCGCAGGTCGGGTGTGTAAAACGTCTCGTCGATGCTTTCGTAAGGCCAGGGTTCGTCACGCAGTTTGTCTTCCGTCATGAACAGCACCCGGCAGCCCTGCGCTTTGATCGACCGGATTAGCTCTTCGCCCTTGAAGGCGCTGGAAAACAGCATGACTGTCAAAGGATGGGTGTTCGTCATGATCGATGCCCCCAGATCTCACAAGCCGACGATGGCTACGGCGGCGGCACGCCGCCACAGTGGCCGACATTATAACACAAAGCCCTTGACAACATAATTTTTGCTGGCGGCTCAGCGTGCGGGAGAATCGATGCATGGGGCGATCAATCGCACAATGATCGCCCCCAGTGGTTGAGCATGAGATTACGCGGTGACTTCTGACAAGCTGCCGTTCTCGCCGACCATGACAGCTTCGTACTCCCGTTCCGCCTCTTGGCGGAACTGTTTGGTATACAGTTCGTAGTAGTGGCCGCGTTCGCGGAGCAGTTCGGTGTGCGTGCCCGCCTCGATGATCCGGCCCTTCTCGATGACCAGGATGCGGCTCGCGCGTTTGATCGTCGACAAACGATGCGCGATCACGAAGCTCGTGCGGCCCTCCAGCAGATGCTCCATGCCGCGCTGGATCAGATCTTCGGTCAAGGTATCGACCGAACTGGTCGCCTCATCCATGACCAGCAGTTCCGGTTGCGCCAGAATCGCGCGAGCCAGGCTGATCAACTGCTTCTGCCCCACCGAGAGCAGCACCCCGCCCTCGCCGACCTCTTCGTCGTAGCCATTTTCCAGGTCACTGATAAAGCTGTCTGCGCCTGCGAGCTGCGCCGCCCGTTCGACCTCCGCGTCGGTGGCGTCCAAGCGACCGTAGCGGATGTTCTCGCGGATGGTGCCGGAGAACAGATGCGGTGTTTGCAAAACGACACCGATGCGCGATTGCAGCGCGTCTAACGTGAGTTCGGTGTAATCCCGCCCGCTAAAGCGGATCACGCCCGCTTTGGGTTCGTAAAAGCGACACAGCAGGTTGACGATAGTGCTCTTGCCGCTGCCTGTCGCGCCCACCAACGCGATCATCTCGCCGCGCTTAACCTTCAGGTTGAAGTCGGTGAGCACGGGTTTGTTCTCGTCGTAGTAGAAGGTGACATGGTCAAACTCAATGTCACCGGTGATTGTACCCAGATCGACAGCGCCTTCACGATTAACGATCTCCGGTTCTGTATCCAGCAGCGAGAATGTGCGCTCTGCCGAAGCAATGGCGTGCTGCATAGAGGCGTAAACGCGCGCCATGTCCTGAATCGGCCACATCATGAAGGTGATGTAGGTGACAAACGCCTGAATGCCACCGATGGTGATGCCACCTGCCTCAACCTGCGCACCACCGTACAAGGCCACCCCACCGACCGCAAACGCGCTGATCAACTGGACGGAGGGCAGAAACAACGCCGAATACCAGGCCGCCCGGTACGACGCCCGGTACATATCTTGGGTCAG
>JAADYY010000434.1 GCA_010092805.1 Chloroflexota bacterium
ATGTGTATAAGAGACAGGAAGAAGGCCACCCAGCCGTCATCGCCGCGAAAATCGATGCGGAGCCAATCGTTGCCGGGGCCGCTGCGCCCGGTCACAGCGACTACATCGTCGGCTTCCAGCAAGCCGAGCACGTCGAAGGCGGTGCCGGGGCCGCTGCGCACGTTCACGCGGGCCGCGGCCCGTGCGGTCACGGCGTTGGCGTCGTCGTCATCCTGCGCCACAATTGGCAGCGTCAGCCCCGCCAGCAGCACCAACACGATTAGCAGGCTGAGCCATTTGGTCAAACGCATGGGTTTCGTCCTCCACAACTTGCGGAATCAAGATTGATCCGCCCCTAGCATACGTCATCTAAGGCGTGAAATTTGTAAAGAACACGCGACAATCGGGTTAAGCTGCCGTGTGAAGCAATCATCGCCCCAACGATCAGTTTGTGATCAATCGACGGGCAGATGGCCGACAACCGTTTCGACGTAGCGGGAGAGGAGCTGCAGCAGTTCGCGGCGTTCTTCGGGGCTGAACAGCATCAGCAGCAGGCGCAGTTGCTCAAGCAGATCGTTTTGCACGGCCTGATAGCGCGCGCTGCCGGCGGGGGTGAGCAGCACATACACCGACCGCCGATCCGCGTCGTTGCGTTCGCGCTGCACCAACGGCGGAGCCTGGGCCTCCAGCCGTTTGACGAGGCCCGTCATGGTGGCGTTGGTGAGGCCATGTTCGCGCGCGATTTGCCCGATGGCGCAGCGCCCATCATGCTCGATCAACGTTTTGAGCACGTAGAACTGCGGCTGGGTCAGGTCGTGCTCTGTCAACCGGACCGCTAGGCGCTTCTCGGCGTCGATGACGATGGCGAACAGCGACTCCCAGAATTGGGCGACGTCCCGCTCAAATTCGGCGGTCACACATGGCCTCGCGGGCTAGAATCAGCGGATTTGAGCGTGGCGAGATCACAGCGACTCCCAGATGTCGAGCTTCCCTTTCACGCGGCGGATGACTTCTGAGGTGAATTCGGTGGTGGTGGCGTGCCCCCCCAGATCAGGCGTGCGCACGTCGTCGTTGACGGCTTCCAGCACCGCCTCGTAAATGGCGCGGCTGGCGAGCTGCGCCCGCTCCCCTTTGATGTAGCGCAGCAGCGCGCCCACCGCCAGGATCATCGCCATCGGGTTGGCGATATTCTTGCCCTGCAAACTGGGCGCGGTGCCGTGCGGCGCTTCGGTGAGCACCGCCTTGACCTCGAACTGGTCATCGAGCGCCAGAATCACCGACTCGGCCCCGGCGATGCTGCCGTACATCTTCAGCACCAGGTCGCTCATGCTGTCGCCGTCGCGGTTGAGCGTGGGGATGACCAGCGCCTCGCCGGAGGTTTCCAGCAGCAGCGCATACGTCGCGTCGATCAACTGTGGGTCGTAGGCGACATCGGGGTAGCGCTGTGCGGCGGCGTCCAGTTCTTCCTTGAGGATGCCTTCGTACACCGTGCTGACGGTGAACTTTGGCCCACCGAACACTTTGGCGTGGTGGCTGCGCGCGTGCCGGAAGGTGTATTCGGCCACCGCGCGGCAGTTGCGCCGTGAGAGTTTGCGCGTGCTGTACGCGATCTCGTCCAGGCCATTGCCCTCGCGCCATTCCTGCGCGCCGTAGGCATCCTCAACCGCCATCCGCACCACCGTGATCGGCGCGTAGACACCGGCCAGCGGCGTCACTTTGGGGATGCGCCGCCCGGTGCGCAGGATCACCTGCCCGCCGATCAATTCGCGCAGCAGGGCGTTGGGGCTGCCGACATCGTCCGCGCCGCTGGGCGTGATTGTGGCGGCTTTGATGCCCAGGCCGCTGGCTTTGATCGTTTCGGCGGCGTCACGCACCACCTGGTTCTGGGTGGCGCGGCGGTTGGCCAGCGACAGATCGAACGCCTTCTGGCGCACTGGGACGCGCGTCACTGCCGGGTCAAGGACGCGCAGCGCTTCATCGAGCAGTTCCTGGCCGGTTTCGTCGCCTTGCAAAACGGCAATGGTGGTGGCGTTGGCTGCTTCGCTCAATTTACTCTTCCTTCGTGGTTACAGAGAGTGGTTACCGCGTTGGCCGCAGACAGCTCAGCGACGCTGGGTTCGTGATCGAATTTTGTTTACTGTGTGCGTTTACCGCCTGATTGTAAAGCACAATCGGTGCGATGAAAATGATGAAGCCCACATCACGCCGCGAACCTGATGGCACTGGGCGCGTGCGCTGTGCGGATTTTGGGGTATAGTACGCATTGAAATCAGCAGGTTGATGCACCGTGCGGGCAGCGGCGGTCTGAGCGCCGCGCCTGCTGTAGTGCAAAGGGGTTTTCTCATGCACCAATTGACCCTCAAACACGGGGCGACGTGGTTCGTGCTGTTGGCGCTGTTGACACTGATCGCCTTGGCGATTGCGCCCGCGCTGGCCCAGGACGACGAACCCATCAACACTGTGAACGCGGTGTTTGTCATCTGCCCGACCTCCGCCGTGATCAATGTCACCGGGACGATGTTGGCCGGGAACGATGTCTATTATCAGGTGTTTGCTGGCTCCAACGCGACGGGTGCGGCGATCTCCGCACAGCGGCAGATTCAGGTGAGCGGTAACTTCGACACCAACGACACCATCAGCCTGAACGCGGGCACGACCATCGCGTCCGGCGAGACGGCCAGCGCCGTCGTCGCGGTGGCCCCGGAAGGCAACCCGAACAGCGTCATCTTTGACTTTATCGTCAACGATACGCAGGACGGCTGTGTCGATGCCAACGCCGACCTCACCACCACGACCACCGCCCCGGCCACCACGACCGACGGGGCCACAACCCCCACCGATGGTACCACCGACGGTACCACCGATGACGCCGGGACGGGCACGGGCAACGTCGTGGATGCGTTTTTCGTCATCTGCTCGGATTCCGCCGTGATCAACCTGTCCGGGACGCTGGTGCCAAGCTGGGACATTTACTATCAGGTGTTCGGCGGGCCGGGCGGCACGGGGGCCGAACTCAGTGCGCTGCGCCGGGTGCGCGTCGGTGGCGATTTCGCCGTCAGTGACCGCGTGACGTACCCGACGGGCACAACGCTCGCCGTCGCTGCGTCGGGTAGTGCGCGGGTGCGCGTCGCCACCGAGGGCAACCCCGATAACATCGATTTCGACTTCTTCCTCGAAGATGTGCAGGACGGCTGCACCTCCGAGGAGACACAGCCACAGAACCCGCTGATCGACAACGGGGAGACCAGCGCGGCGGGGGGCGGCGGCACGACCACAACGCCGGTGGTGCAGCGCCCAGACGGCGTGAACGTGAGTCTGCTGGGGCCGGGCGGGATCACGCTCAACCCCAACCTGGAGCCGGAACCCGCCGTGTTCATTGGCGCGCGGCCCAGCGATATTTTCCGCTCGCAGACGCCGGGCCTGATCTTCGCCGAATGTGACGATTTTCCGCTGGCGCTGCCCGGCCTGGTGTATGACACCGACCCGATCACGGTGTACTGGTCGTGGTCGGCGCGCACCCGGCAGCAGGTGCAAAACCACATCGACAACGCCGAATACCGCGTGACGATGAACACCGCCCCGTTCCCACAGGTGATCCGCAGCGAGATCATCAGCGCCAGCGGGCTGTTCTGGGTGTTCTACAGCGCGTCGGTTGGCAATTTGCGCCCCGGCCATTACGAAATCGGCTATCAGGTGACATGGAATCAGCCGATCAGCAATGGGGTTGAGGATTACGGGCCGGGGACGGTCAACGTTGACGACAAGGGGCTGTGCAACTTCGGCATCACGCTCAACCCGGCGGGCGAAACGATCTTCCACAACCTGGCCTTCACGCCCACCGAATTCCCGGTACACAATATTCTGCCCGTCGAATAATCATGTGCGTGACCACCGGGAATGCTGATGTCGAGTCTGGCTGAGGACGCCGCACGTTTCGGGGTGACGCTGACGCCGGAGCAGATCGATCAGTTTGACGTGTACGCGCGCGAGCTGGCGGCGTGGAACGCGCACACCAACCTGACCGCGATCACCGAACCGGAGGCGGTGCGCGTCCGCCACTTCCTTGATTCGCTGTCGCTGGCCCA
>JAADYY010000435.1 GCA_010092805.1 Chloroflexota bacterium
GCGCTCATGTGTGCAGCGTTGACACCCTAACGAAAGTGAGTGTATACTCACTACCATGAGCACCAAAGATGATCAACCGAAATCGGGGCGTTTGTCGGCGGCGGAGCGGCGCACGGCGGTTATCGAGGCCGCCGTCCACGAATTCGCCAGCAGCGGGTTGGCGGCTGGCTCCACCGAAGCCATCGCCCAGCGGGTGGGCGTATCGCAGCCGTACCTGTTTAAGCTGTTTGGCACCAAGAAGAAGCTGTTTTTGGCCGCCTACGAGCACGTGATGCAGCACGTCTATGCCATGCTGGAAGCGGCTGCCGAAGCCAATCCCGAAGACCCGATGGGCGCGATGGAAAAAGCCTACGCCCAAGTGTTGAAGCGGCGCGACGATCAATTGCTGATGCTGCAAGCCTACGCCGCTGCGGGCGATGACGAGGTGCGCGATCATGTGCGGGCGCACTTGCGGCGCGTGTTCGCCGAACTGATCGAGATGATGGGCGGGGATGTCGCCGAGGCGCGCTCGTGGTACGCGCAGGGGCTGCTCGATACGTTGGGGGCAGTGCTGGATCTGCCGGAATTCATTGAGTAGGTGGGCGTTTTTTTGAGTCGGTAAGTTAGTGACTGCTTACTATATAAAGCATGTGCAGAGGATCTCGTGATGACGACAGAAACACACCCTATGCCAACACCCCCAAGCGCACAGGCGCGCACTATCGCCGGGCGGATGCGCGCTGAATTGGGGCCGCTGGTCAGTTTGGCGGTGCCGCTGATTGGCGGGCTGACGACTTCGACGCTGCCCGGCCTGGTCGATACCTACATGCTGGGCGGCCTGGGCACGACCGTCCTGGGCGCGGTCTCGCTGACCACCAGCGTCCTGCTGATCTTTTACGCCGGGTTGTATGGGTGCGTGGGGCCGGTCGGGATTCTGGTGGGCAACGCTTACGGCGCGGGGCAGCCCGGCGCGGTCGCGGGTGTCATCCGGCATGGGCTGGTGATGGCACTGCTGGCGGGGTTGGGCAGCCTCGCCTTGATGACAGTGGGCTTGCTGCTGCTGCCGAGCCTCGACCAGCCGCCGGAAGTGCTCGCCGTGATCACGCCGTACTGGGTCGCCATGAGCCTGGCCCTCATCCCATACGCATTGGGGCTGGTGTTCAAGCAGTTCTACGACGCGATTGACCGGCCCTGGCTCGGCTTCTGGCTGACGCTGACCGCCGTGCTCGCCAATATCGGCGCGAATTGGGTGCTCATTTACGGCAACCTGGGCTTCCCGGCGCTGGGATTAGCGGGCGCGGGTATCGGCAGCTTGATCGGGCAGTTGGTGGGCCTCACGGTGATGGCCGCTTACTACCGCTTCGCGCGCAGCACCGCGGCCTATCGCACGGCGGCGCGCTGGTCGCTGCAAATATTCCGCGACCAGTTCCGCGAAGGCGTGCCGATGGGCATTCAGTACGTACTGGAAGGCGGCGCGGTCGCCGTCGCCGGGGTGATGATCGGTTGGCTGGGCACGCTGGAACTGGCCGCCGCGCAGATCGTGGACAGCGTGACGAGCCTGCTGTATATGCTGCCGCTGGGCATGGCCGGCGCGGTGACGATCCGCGTGGCACAGGCAGCGGGCGCGGGCGCGCACGGACGCCTGCCCTCGATCACGTACACGGCGCTGGCGGTCGTGACTGTGTGGATGGTGAGCTTCACGGCGCTGCTGCTGCTGGCGGGCGAAGGCATCGCGGCGCTGTTCGTCACCGAACCCGAACTGATCGCCGTTGCCGGGACGGTGTTCGTGACCGTCGGGTTGATGCAGGTGTTCGACGGTGTGCAGTCGGTGAGTTTGGGCGCGCTGCGCGGCATCCTCGATAACGGCTGGCCGACGGTCGTCTCGCTCATCGGCTACTGGCTGATCGCGCTGCCCGCCAGCTACGTGATCGGCGTGGCGCTCGAAACCGGCGCGGCAGGCGTGTGGACGGGCTTCGCGCTGGGGTTGGTATTCGCCTCGGTGATGCTCGTGGTGCGCATCCGGCGGCAGTTCCGGCGGCTGGCGCAACCTGGCACCGGGTCACCTGTGTGATCACAGGGTGGGGGGTGCGGGCAGCGGCACGGTGTAGCCATCGCGCCACCACATCTCCACCTGATCAGCAGGCACTCCCTGATCGGCGGCGTTCTGGGTGGTGAAACCGTCCGGGTGCGCGCCGATCAGCGCGGTCAATGCGGCGGAGGTGTAGTAGTCGGCCAGGTAATCGTGATAGATCCCGCGCGCCGCCGAGACGTAGCACCAGGGCGCGAGCCGAAAGCGGGTTGCCGCATCGATGGGCGTGAAGCGGTAGGGCAGCGGCTCGGCGACTGCGGCGTTGAGGATCGCGTCGGCGTAGGCGGCCAACTGGCGTTCCGTGCCGTAATGTTCGTGCAGGTAGTCGAGCGTCGCCTGCGGGGTGCGCCGCCCCGACCGGATGATGTCGGCGGCCATCTGTGCGGCGGTCTCCACATCGCCGTAATCGACCTTATCGACCAGGTGCTCCGGCAGGATCTCGCGGTGCGACGAGATCCGCGCGACGATGGACGGCGTGCCGCAGCCCAGCGACTCATAGACGGCGTTGCCGAATGACTCGACGAAATTGCCCAGCGCCAGCGACACCGCCCCCAGGCTGTAATACGCCGGCAGCAGATCAACCGGCACCCACTCATGAAAGACGACGTGATCGCCCAGCCCGCGCGCCGCGATTGCCGCTTCGACCTCGGCGTAAAACGCCGCCACGCCCGGATCGCCGCCGACATTCAGCCAGCGCGGCACCAGCGTCTTGACGTTGGTGATTCCGTGCTGCTTGACCAGCCGCTCGATCACGGCGAGGGTTTGGAACATGCCCTTACTGGCTTCCGGGCGGTGTGGGTGCAAGATGATCGCGTCGCGCGCCGGGTCAACCGGAATCCGTTCGCGGATGCGGTCGGTGGGCGTCGGCTGGAAGCGCGTCCAGTCGATGCCGTTGCGGATCACGCGCATCCGGTTCGGCAGGTCTGGGAAGAAGCGCCCGACGGTGTACTGGAAGAAATCGTGCGCGTACTGCGAGATCACGATCAGCGAATGACCTTCAAAGTGAAACGCGCCCTGAATCGTCTCCGGGTAGACGTTATCCCGCAGCGAGACGACCGTCGGGATGCCGCGATAGGCATACGGGAACACGAATTCGCCATCATGGATGTAAAAGCGGTCGGCGGACTGCATGTGTTCCGCCACATCCTGAATCACGGCGGCGATGTTGTAGGCGGGCGTGTCATACGGGCCGGGGAACGGCTGCTTAAACTGCAAGATCGGCAGCACCCGCGCGCGGGCGTGCCAGTGAAACGGCGTGCGGGTATCGGGGCGGCGCGTACACAAAATGACGACCTCGTGCCCCAACTCGGCGAGATGGATCGCCACTGTGCGCAGATGTTTCTGCCCGCCGCCCATATCGTAATCGGGGAACAGCGGTGTGATCGAGAACATGAGGATTTTCATCAGGCGTTGGCTTTGGTGTTTGCCCGGCACTCCTGACGATTATGCCGCGCTGGCGTGTAAACTCAAACCGTCAACCTTGACGCCGCAGCAGGTCATTCGTCCGACGCTGGCAGTTCGGGCGGTGCCATTTCCGACTGCTTGGCAGCGATCAGGGCGCGGGCGTCATCGAGGGTGGGGACGACATGGACACTGGATGGCACATATTTAGCGACGATGTTGGCGATGGCTTGCAAGAAGCGGTTGGTGCCGATGGCGATGGTCAGCCCTTCGTTCGGCCCCCAGTAAAAACGGCGGCCCGCCCCAATGAACCCGCTGATCACGTGGTTGGGCGGGGCGGTGGAGTTGTGAAAATCGAAGATGCCATGCACCTTGTGATCCAGCGCGCTGACAGCTTCCAGCGCTACCTGCTGCACCTCGAAGAATTCGTGCAACGTCCAGGGGTCATAAAAGGTGAAGCAGAGCATGGTCTTGTCGTCGTCCAGCCACTCCATATCTACAGGCACGGTCAACCTTTACCTAAAAACCAACAGGAATGCCTTTTATTGTACCCGCAAATAGTATGTTTTGTCCTTAATAATTGCGGCATATTCATTGTAGTACATCGGCTGGCTGTTTGGCCCTCATCCCCCGGCCCCTGCTCTCTGAGGGAAAAGGGGCGCGAAACACAGGTTGAAGTCCCGCTCCCAGGGCCGCAGGCCCGGTCGCCGGTGGCTTCTAGAGCGGGATTGAGGGTGCGGGCCGCGTGTCTTGCTTGCCCCAGAATCCGAATGCACCCAGTAGATTCGGCCCGCTA
>JAADYY010000436.1 GCA_010092805.1 Chloroflexota bacterium
AGATGTGTATAAGAGACAGGACCGTCGGCGCTCGCTGTAATCACCGGGGGACTGGCGGCGTGCCTGCTCACCGGGCAGCGGCTGACGTTCCCATGAATCCCAGGTGTTGCGCAGGGGTTCGGTTCCGGTCAGTTTATTGGTGTCATCGTTCAGCGGGGTATTTGACATGGCTCCTCATCACCTCGCGCGTTGATTGGGCGGACAATGCGCAGGGGGCGGCTACGCACCCTGCCGGATGCGGCGCTGTGTCCACTCGATGAATTCATCGAGTGTCAGGGTGTTGATCACCGACTGCGGTTCAACCCATGCGCGCCGCGCTGTCATAATGCCGTAGCGGATTTGATCCAACTGCTCTTCGGTATGGGCGTCGGTATTGATCGCCAGCCGCACGCCCATTTCAACGGCTCGGCGCGCGTACTGCGCTTCCAGATCAAGGCGGCGCGGATTCGCGTTGATCTCCAGGGCGGTTTCGTGTTCGGCGGCGGCGGCGATCACCGCGTCCATATCGAGATCTGCCGGGTCGCGTTGGAGAATCAGTTGGCCGCGCGGGTGGCCGATCAGATCGACGTATGGGTTGCGGATCGCGTTGAGCACGCGCGCCGTGACCTGTTCACGCGGTTGCTGCAAACTGACGTGCAGCGACGCGATCACGAAGTCGAGCTGGGCCAGCACTTCGTCGGGGTAGTCGAGTGTGCCGTCGGCGCGAATGTCCATCTCGACGCCGTGAAACACCCGGAAATCCGGTTCCATCTCGGCATCGATGCGGCGGACTTCCTCCTGCTGTTCCAGCAGCCGCTCGGCAGAGAGGCCGTTGGCGATGGCCGAACTCACCGAGTGATCCGTGATGACGATAAACTGGCGTCCGCGGGCGCGGGCGGCATCCGCCATCTGCCGGATGCTCAGTTTGCCATCGCTCCAGGTGGTATGCATGTGCAGATCGCTGCGGATGTCCTCCAGTGTGATCAAGTTCGGCAGGTGGCCGGCCTGCGCCGCTTCGATCTCGCCCCCATCTTCGCGCAGTTCCGGCGGAATCCAGGGCAGGCCCAGCCGCTCATAAACCGCTTCTTCCGTCGCGCACAGAATTTCTGCGCCGTCGCCGTTGATGGGT
This sequence comes from Chloroflexota bacterium, assembly GCA_010092805.1. Classification (GTDB taxonomy): domain Bacteria; phylum Chloroflexota; class Anaerolineae; order Aggregatilineales; family Phototrophicaceae; genus Flexifilum. Next base: position 1,109 of record JAADYY010000436.1, read on the forward strand.
GTGAAAGCGTGCTCGTTGAGGCTCAACCCCTGCGCCCGCGCCATCTCGCGGATGCGGATGTTATGCGTTTGGCTGCCGCTGAAGTATTGCAGCGCGGTGCCCCAGCGCTCGGCGGCCAGCACGCGCAGATCGGCCTGCAGGCCGTTGTGCAGCACCACCGAACTCTTTGTGGGGCCGTGACCGAGCACTTGCTCGACTTCCGGCATGGTGACGAACCGATCCATGATTGGCGGTGCGTCGTCGCTGGCCACCAGCAAATCGACATCGCCAATGGTGGGGCGGGCGCGCCGGATGCTGCCTGCGATGACCCCGTGCTCGGCCTGCGGCAGCGCGAGCAGTTGTGCGAGAATCGCTTCAGCGCTGGGTAGGGCAATCCCCAGTGGGGTGCGGGTTTCCGCGCTGTGTTGTTTGAGCGACTCGATGGCCGTGAGAATTTTGGCTTCACTCTTGACGCCCATCCCGCTCAGTTCGCGGAGTTTGCCAGCGCGCGCCTGCTTTTCCAGTTCATCAACGCTGGTGATGCCAGCATCCTGCCAGAACATCTTGGCTTTCTTGGGGCCGACACCGTTCAGGTGCAGGATCTCGACGACACCGGGCGGCACTTCTTCGGACAGCCGCTCATAAAATTCCAGCTTGCCGGTCGTGAGCAGTTCAGTCAGTTTCTCGGCGATAATCTTGCCCACGTTCGGGATTGTTTCCAATTCACCATCGTCGGCGATGGCTTGCACGTCGCGGGGCAGGTCGCGGATCGCCTGGGCTGCGTTGCGATACGCCGAGACGCGATGGATGCTTTCGCCTTGAATTTGCAACATATCGGCGATGTTTTCGAACATCGCGGCAATTTCGCGGTTTGTGAGGGGCACTGCGTTGGCTCTCCGCAGATAAACCGTAACGGATTGACACTATAAGATAGAACGGATGTGTTGTGTATCAAGTATACTCTATGGCGGGCGCATAGTCACGCCCTCGATGGAAACGTGATCCGGGTATAATTGTCCAGACACGATTTGCTGGAGAGCGCAATGCAAAACCACGAACAGACGATTTACGCCCAGGTGGGCGGTGCGGCGACGTTTAAGCGTCTGGTGGCTGTCTTCTATGCGAAAATTGAGGCGGACACCGAACTGCGCCCGATGTTTCCCGATGATCTGGAGCCGGGCAAGCGCTGGCAAGAACTGTTTTTAGCCCAGTTTTTCGGCGGCCCCAATCAATATCAGGTCGAGCGTGGGCACCCGCGTTTGCGGATGCGCCATATGCCGTTTCCCATCGATCAAGCAGCGCGCAACCGCTGGCTGCAACATATGCTCGACGCCGTTGACGAGGTTGGCATCGAGGAGCCGGCGCGCACCATGATGCGCAGCTACTTCGAGCGTGCCTCGCTGCACATGATCAACGTCGATACCACACCTGAGGAGATTACATGATGGGACGTAAACGGGTCAAGCAACTGCGCGCAGCCGCGCAAGCCACAGAAAACGCCAGCGGTTCGCGCATCGATCAAGTGGTCGAACAGATCGTTGAGGCACCGCGTTTGCTGCGCATTGCGATCACGTTGGTGTTTGCGTTCGCGCTCACACTGGCGCTCACACCGTTGGTGGACAGACTGTATTCCGAAAATTTCTTCAGCACAGACACGCTCTGGCTGCCGGCTTCCGTCTCCACAGGGCTGGGCGTGGTGATGTATGTGGTCGGTTGGCGCTTGATTGTTGGGTATGCTGGCACAACGCCCCGGCCTCACCGCGTGATTCTGGTGTATATGGGGGTCGGTTTGGCCTGCCTATTGGTCAACATCACGCTGGTGACCGTCGGGTTTTTCGACGCGCTGAATGGGTGAGGCGAAAAACGGATGCAGGATCATGTCGAAGGATCATCAAGGATGAGGTTCTGATGCGAAACCGCTTAACGCTTGGATCGTTGGCCGGGCTGCTGCTCATCGCGTCTTGCAGTGCGTTGCAACCACCAACCCCCACGCCGTTCCCCACCAACACACCGGTACCTGTGACGCCCAGCGCGACCTTCACGCCGCTACCAACCCCCACGCCCATCACACCCATCGTTCTGCCGCCAACGTGGACGCCGATCTTCGTGCCCAGCCCCACGCTCACGCCAGAATTCGTCTCATTGGAACGGTCTGGCCGCCCAACGTTGGCGGCCTGTGCGAATTTCGGCGAGGATCTCAACCAGAATTCATTCATTTTCCAGTTTGGCACGCAGCCGCGTGTTTACTGGACACCGATGTCCGGGGCTGTGCTGTATCAGATCACGCTCTACGACCCGGAATTGGAGATTCTGGTCAGAGACGTTATCGACATTGAGTCAGGGCAGAATTACGCCTTTGATGCGGATCTGTTCGAGTTGGATCAGATTTATCGTTGGGAGGTTGTGCCGCTCAACGGTGACCGCTTCCAGTTGTGCGAACCGTTGATCGTGCTGCTGCGCGTGCTCTAAACCCATCTCGCGAGCCGTATAGCAAGAATCCAATCGGGGTGCAGCGCCAGCGCTGCACCCCGATTGGTTTTGAATTAGGCGGTCAGCCCGCAACACGATCAATGGGTGCCGGGTGAGGCGTGCTTGCCTCACCCAGCAGCGTTCACATCGCGCACAGGTGGCCGCCGATAGAATTGACCTCAGAAGGGCAGTTCGCCCGGTGCCGGGGCCACATCCGGATCGTTGTTGAACGGGTTGGCCGGAAGCGCCGGCGGCGGCACGTTCGGGTTCACCGGGTTCTGCGGCTGCGTCGCGATGGGTGGCGCGATGTTGCTGTCATCGATCTGCGGCTGCAGCAGCGATTGCTCCAGGTTGAGTTCGGCACCGAGGTTGCTCATATCGAAGCCTGCCAACGCTGGATCAACGGTGAACTGTTCGTAGGTGCTCCATGGGCCGAAGCCGCCTGGATTCCAGGTGCGCACCCACCAGCGATACGTGCGGCCCGGCTCGAAGCTCAAGCCTGTGGCGGTCGCGCAGGTCGCGCCGCTGCAGACCGCCGCCTGATCGTACCACTCCATCAGGATGGGGAAGCCCGACGGCCCGGTGACATCGCTGATCCACAGCAGGTACCAGGTCGAGCCGTTCACTGCATCCCACTGGAAGGTCGGTTCGGTTTCACCGATCACCCCAGTCGGCGCAATCGGGTTGGTCGCCATTGGCGGTTCGGTCACGGTGAAGAGACCTGCGTCGCTCCACGCGCCGAAGTCACCCCACGACGACCAGCTCAAGACCCACCAGTTGTAGTCGCCGAAGCCAAGGTTCAGCCCCGGATCAACCTGGCAGACGTCGCCCGCGCAGATGGTCGACTGCTCGTACCACTGACCCGGCAGGATTTCGGTGCCGTTGGGGCCGCTGACCCACAGCAGGTACCATTCGGTGCCGGGTGTGTGTTCCCAACTGAAGGTCGGCTGCGTGTCGGGGATTTGGCCGAGCGGCGCGATCAGATCGACAGTGGCGGGCGGGTTGGTGATGGTGAAGTTGCCTTCATCACTCCAGGCTGCGAACAGCGCTTCGCTGTGCCACGACTGGATCCACCAGCGGTGCGGGCCGCCGTCGTGGATGGTCGCCGGGGTGAACGAGCAGGTGCCGTTGGTATCGCACACGTTCTGGTGATCGTGCCAGTCGGCGAGGACGAGGTTGCCCGACGGCCCGCTGATCCACAGCAGGTAGCGTTCCGCGCCTTCGGCTTCGTTCCAGCTATATTCCGGCGTGGTGTCGGTGATGTCACCCGTCGGCGCGATCAACTGCGAGGTTTCCGGAGTCTGACGCCCGATGTTGAGCAGCAGGGTGTCGGTCGAACCCGCCGGGAAGCTGCCGAAGTCGCCGGCCAGGATGTAGTAGGTGGTGCCACCCAGCGCATCGAACAGCACCTGCGAACGGGTACCTTCGCCGCCATCATCGTCACATGCGACCTCGGTCCAGTTGCCTGGGCCGCCCGTGAACACGCCCATGACGGTGTCGTTGTCGCTGCCATCCGTGTTGATGATCAGCGGCTTGTCCACGTCGGGTGTGTAGGTGAACCACACGCTGTTGACATACGATGCACAGCTCAGGGCGGGGTCGGTGGCTTCGTCGGTCGCTAGGCCGATGTTGTTGACGGTCACCGTCTGCGGCAGGCTGGTGATGTTGTAGGCATCCGCCACATCATCGTTGGCGGGCGGTTCCGGCGGGAACTCGACGTTGAAGATCAGTTCCGCTGGGTGCGATTCCGGCGCGGTGCCGAAGTCGCCGATCATGAAGTAGTAGGTCGTGCCGCTGACCACATCGAGGTTGATGCTGGAGCGGACGCTTTCGCCGCCGTCATCGTCGCAATCGATTTCGGTCAGGCTGCCTTCGGTGCCCGTGTAGATGCCCAGCACCGTGTCGTAGTCGCTGCCGTTGGTGTTGACATTGATCGCCATATCTGCCGTCGCGGTGTAGCTGTACCAGACCGAATTGCTGAAGGCCGTCGGCGTGAACAGGCAGCTAATCTCCGGATCGCTGGCGCTGATCGTCGCGAAGCCGATGTTGTCCTGCGTATTGGTGTACGGCACGCCCGTGACCGCGATAGCGCCACCGAACAGATCGTTGCCTGGCACCAATGTCGGGTCAATTGTCGGCGTGCTGGTCGGGGTGTTCGACGCAGTCGGGGTGTTCGTCACGGTCGGCGTATTCGACGGGGTGAACGTCGGGCTGGGCGTCAGCGTCGGCGTGAAGGTCGGCGTTTCGGTGATCGTGCCCGTGCTGGTCGGCGTCGGCGACCCGGTATTCGAGATCAGCGCGACATCGTCCAGGTTCATGTTGGTCGTCGAGCCGTCGGTGAAGCCGGTGAATTCCAGCGTGTAGGTCGAGCCGTCCGCGTAAGCGCTCACATCAACGGTCGCCAACGTGTAATCGTCGGTGTAGCCCGTGAATGGCTTGGTGAGTGAGAAGATGTTGTTGCCGTCGAGCGTCACATCGAAGGTGGCGTTCGGCGCGGTATCGGTACCGACCCACAGGTAGAACTGGAGTTCCGCAGTACCCGCCGGGATGGTCACATCCTGGCTGACCGTGCCTGTTTCTAACCCAGGAGTGCCGCCGAACCAGACCCAGAAGTCACCGTTGCGGGGGCCAGCGGTGCCACCGCCATCACCGCAGAAGTCGATGGAGCACAGCGCTGAACCGAAGTTGGTTGAGGTCGAGTTCCAGAACGGATTCGTGATCTCAGCGATTCCTGTGACGCTCGCCTCGAAGCCACCATCCTGGATCAGGTCATTGATGCCCGGTGCCAGCGTCGGCGTGATGGTTGGCGTCAGTGTGGCCGTTGGCGGCAGGTCTTCGCGCAGGTTCAGCACGAGGTTGGCAGGCGCTGGCTGCGGCGTGGTGTTCCAGTCCGCGATCAAGATATGGTAGGTCGTCCCCGCCATAGCCGTGAACGTGATCTCGGATTGGTTGCCGTTGGTCTGGTCATTACAGGCGATTTCGGTCAGGCTGCCTTCGCTGCCCGTATAGGCGGCCAGCACGGTATCGTAGTCGCTGCCGAAGGTATCGACAATCAACTCGACCGTAGTACCTGGCGTGTAGCGGTACCAAACTGTGTTGCTGAAGGTGGCGCACATCGCCGGGTCAGTGCCACTGACCGTCGCATTGGGGATGGTGTCTTGCATCAACGTGGCCGGAATGCTGTTGATGACGATGGCATTCGCAAACAGATCGTTGGCAGCCGGTGCCAGCGTCGGCGACGGAGTCAGTGTCGGGAGCGGGGTTTGCGTCGGCACAATTTCGCCGTTGGCAACGCGCACCGCGCGGTCGGCGTTGATGCGCCCGAAGCCGCTCTCAAAGTCGTAACCGGGGAACCAGATGTCGTCAGTGGTCATTTCCAGGATTTCTTCGACCTCGAGCGGTGTCAGGCCCGGATTGACCGACAGCATCAAGCCGACAGTGCCCGCTGTAATCGGTGCTGAGGACGAAGTACCGTTGAAATTGGGCACGTAGTTGCCGCTGACGTAACCGCCACTCCCCATCACATCGGTGGTGTAGATGCCCACACCCGGCGCGGCAACGTCAACCTCTGGGCCGCTGCTGGTTTCCCAGAAGTCCTCAAAATAGTTGCAGTCATCAAGGATGAAGTCTTTCGGCTCGTCGCACAGGTTCGACGCCGCAACCGTGATCACCTGCGTCAGGCTGCCAGGATAACCGACGCTGCCGCCGTTGCCCGCCGAGAACACCACGACCGAACCCGTGCCGCCGCGGCCCATACTCAGCGCATCGTTGATGGCGTTGGTGATCGCAGTGGACGGTAGGCCGCCCCCCCAACTGTTGTTGAGAATATCGGCACCGTTCTGCCAGGCATAGTTAATCCCGTTGGCCGCTTCGGCATCGCCCACAAAGCCGTTGTTCCCATCAAAGATCAGGATCGGCATGATACGGCAATTCGGGCACAACCCGGTGCCGCCCAGACCATTATTGGCGCTGGCAGCCGCCAGACCCGCTGTCGAGGTACCATGTGCGTCACCCGCCTGAGGGATAGGCAGCACGCCTGTGGCACCGTTGGACCCGTCGTAGCCGGGCACGATCTTGGATGTACCCCCGCCCAGATCCTCATGGGTCGGGTCGAGGGGGTCGTCGACGATGGCGATGAGAATGTTGCTATCACCCAGGGTGATGTCCCAGGCTTCGACGGCATCGACATCGGCATCCGGCACGCCTGCCGCCACCCCATTGACGAGCTGGCCGGTGTTATTGGCGAACCACTGCTCACCAAAATCTGGATCGCTGGGGACGAGGTTCTCCGCCTGATGCTGCTCCATGTGGTTGTAGAAGTTGGGCGCAGCGTAGACCACAAAGCTGTTTTCGTGGAAGGCGTTGGCCGTGCTCAGCGTATCCGCGCCGTTGGTCACCCGCAGCAGGAACGAGCGCGCGCGTTGCAGCGTCAGTTCCTCAACGATTTGCACGTTGAAGCCAGAGACGAAGCTGTTGATCTCTGTGTTGCTGGCGCTGGCCGGGAACTGCACGATGAATTCGTCGGTCATCACCGCGTCACGACCGTTGGGCGAGACGAAGGTCGGGTTGGCCCACACGATGTCGGCGGCCCCCTGCGTGCGCAGCGCATTGACGAGTTCCACCGCATTTTCGGCGGATGTGCCTTCAGCCAGCGACACCAGCGTGTAGTTCGGGGTCTGCTGCGCGACGGTGGCTAGGCCAAACTGGCTCAGCAGGCTCGACTGCGCGGCGGCGTCGGTGGTGGGTGCAAAACCGACGGCAATCGCGTTGGTCGAAATCTCAAGCGGCACGCGCTGGTTCAGGTAGTAATAGAACAGCGCGCTCTCGCCAGCGGGCACCGCAGCCGGTGGCGCGGCGGGTGGCAGCGTCGGTGCAGCTTGGGCCGGCTGGGATTCAGTCCTTTGGTCAGCTTGGCGCTCAGCGGTTGCGCGCTGCTGACCACTCTGCCGGTGAAAGGCTGCGGGGTCAGTCGGTTCTGATGACCCGTCATCACCCGCCTGCTCGTAACGCACGCCGGGCGCGGCCATCAGCGGATTGCTCATGGCACCAGCCAGCGCGCTCAGGACGATACCCAACAGCAGGGTGATCGTCACAAATCCAAGAAACGTCTTTCTTGCCATTTACATTTTTCTCCTTGCAAACAAGGGGCGGCAAAAAACAAACCGCCTGCATGAAGGCACCACGCAAACGGATTACATTAGATAGTATAGAGAAATTAGATCAATGACCACGTTTCCATATTAAAATTAGTTTAAAGATTTGCGTCTAAATTTAATATATAGATCCGCCGCAACCCCCCCGTGATGAGCGGGTATTGAGCTGTGAAACAGGCTCAATCAACCTTAATGAATGCTGAAAATTGCAGCGAAAGTTTTCGAAGTTTAACAAAAATTTAACAATTTAATCGAAACTAGCAGAGTCGGCGGGCGGCGCGCTGAGGCCATACTGTTCAAACGCTTCAGCCGTCCACGGCAGCGCTGGCTTGAAGAAATGGGTGTAAATCGCTTCGGCATATACCCGGATTTCGTGCTGTGCGTCAGATGCCATACGCAAGCGAATCCAGTTCATCAGGTTATGCGCATCCACCTTGATCACCCACGTGTAGTAGACGCTGAACCCCGGCAGAAACAACCGCGCCATTTCTTTGGCGATCCCTGCCGCGAGCGCCTGTTCGTACAGCGCGTAACCCTGCTGATAAAATGCGTTCAGCTTCTCCGTGAATTCGGCGCTAAGTTCAGGGTCGATCTCGCCAGCGCTGGCCTGCTTATTGCTCTTGGACTGCTGACGCCACGCCGACGGTACATAAAAATCGTTTTCCTCAAACGGTGTGTAGCGCCCAGACTGCGCGTTCGCCGATTGATAGTGAAACGTGCGGTGCCGCACCCACTGCCAATATGTCACCAGCGGCGCTTTGACGCGAAACTTGAATTCCACCATCTCGAATGGGCTGGTGTGCTGGTTGCGCAGTAGATAAAACAGCAGCCGCTTATCGGCCTCTTCGCCCTTGCTTTCGCCCAAAAAGCTGACGCGCGCCGCGTTCACAATCGCCAGATCACCCGGTACCTCGGTCGCCGGATGTGGCATCAAGTCCAGCAGTTCGACGAACCCTTTATCCAGCACCGCTACGCGCTTCCCAATCAGCTCTGCCGTCATTCTGAGGTCTCCTGACCTTAGAGAGATTATTG
>JAADYY010000437.1 GCA_010092805.1 Chloroflexota bacterium
CCAAATTTGTTCTACATCTGTGGTCTTTTGTGACCCCAGCAGCGCCCTCACCCCGGCACTGCGCGCCACCCCTCTCCCACAGTTTCGTGAGGAGAGGGGTTAATATACTTTGTACATATATGTTGATTTAGCGACTGTTCCAGGCGCTGTGCCTCCCCTGCGCTCAGCGCCAAACCAACAGCGGCGGCGCGGTCGAGCGCAGGGGGACGGGGACGCGGGCCTGACGCGCCCATCTCATCCCTTGTTCAGATCATCATCATCGCCACCGGGGATCTCGACGCCCCACTCACGCAGGCGCTGCTCCGCTAAGCGGACTTCCGCCGGGCTGCCATGTTCACGCAGCAGATTGACGGCGCGCTGCTGCAATTCGACGGCCTCCGCTTGCTCGTCAGCTTCGTCGGCGGTGCGGCGCAGTGTGGCCAGACTCATCAGCGCCAGTGCTTCCCCGCGCCGATCCCGCACTCGGTTGAAGATCGGCAGCGAGCGCTCGTAGTAAATCTCGGCAACTTCGCGCTCGGCGGCGTCGCGGTAGTAATCGCCCAGCCCGGTGAACAGCAGCGCGATCACGAGCTGCGTCGAGCCGTCGCGGGCGTTGAGCGCCATATCCGGCGTGAAGGTCTCCGGCGGTTCGTCGCCGATAGACTGCGGCAGACTCTGCCAGCCCGCCGCCAGCAATTCGAGCTTTCCGGCCTGCGGTGTGACGCGCGCTTCCCAGTAATGCAGATAGGCGCTGACGTGCGGGGCGGCCCCGGCTTCAGCCGCCTGTTCACGCGCCGCCCGGAACGCAGCGGCGGTCTCGTCATCCGGCGCGCTGCGGTAGAGGGTCATCCCTAGCGCTTGCAGCAGCGGCCAGCGCACCTCTGGGCGCTCTTCCGGGACGACGTTCAGGCGCAGCCGCAGCCGCTGCACCTCCGCTTCACGATCCACCGCCTCACCCAACGCCGCCGCATCGTCCGCCCCCAGATAGCGCAGCAGCCGGTCGAGCACCGCGCTGTCGCCTAGATCGACGTAGTAGGCGTTGGTTTCGGCATCGTCCGGCTGATCTTCTTCGGAAAGCTGCGCGCGAATCTCGGCGTCGAGGGCCAGCCGCGCAATCGGGAGCAGGTGCCCGCGCAGCCGCCGCCAATTATCGCCCGCTGCGGTTTCCAGCGCACCGAGGATCGCTTCGCCGTAAAAGGCGATGTCGGCGGGCATGGCTTCATACAGCACCAATTCGCGCAGGCCCGCCAGCCGGAATTCCCAGCACGGCGTGTCGATGGGCAGCGCGGCCTCTGACTCTGCCGCGAGCGGCTGCACCAGCGGATGATCGTCGGCGGCCAGCGCTTTGAGCAGCGCCGCGGCATGTTCGGGGGTCACGTCATCGCCTGTCGCGGCGAAGAGCGCCGTCTCGCTGAAGACCACGCCTTCGACGGCGGCGCACGTCAGCCAATCGAGGAGATCTTCGAGTTCGTATTCGTCGTTCAAACCGCAGGCCTCCAGCGCGGCGGTCAGGCGCGCTTCCACGCGCGAGTACCACACATCCGGCAGTTCGGCGTCCGGGTCGTTGACCTCTAAGCCGTCGCCCGTATCCGCGACCGCGCCATCCTCGATCCATGCGGCGATGATCCCCTGCACGAGCGCGGGCAGCCCGTCGCTGAGATCGAACAGGCGGATGCCATACGTTGAATCCGGCGGGGCAAACAGCGCTTCGAGTTCGACGGCGTTCAGCGGCTTGAGCAGGTAGCGGGTATCGGCCAACGATTCAGGCGGCGGCTGCAACGGATCGGGGGTGTAGGTGACGACCGTCAGCACCCGGTCATCGTCGCCGAACTTATGTTCGAGCCATGTCTGCAACACCGCGCCGGTATCGAGCTGCAAATTATCCAGCAGCAGCACCACCGGAGTCTCCTCCGCTGCTGCCAGGATCGCAGTGTACAGCCAGTCCAAATGCTGCTCGCTGGCTTCAGGCGCGGCGATGGCCGGGGGCAGGGCGCGGGCGGTCGCATTTTGATCCATGATCTGCTGCCACAGCGCCGCGATCACCGTGCCATGCGGATTGACGCCGTGATGGGCCGCGCAATCGGCATACAACGTGATTCGGTCGCTGTCGCTGGCCTCAAACTGGAATTCGCGCAGGACATCGGTTTTGCCGCCCTGCCGCCCGCCCACGACGATCACCACGCCGTCGGCGAGCACCTGCGCCGCATCGAATGCGTCGCCGTCATCATCATAAACGGCGTCATCGTCGTCCGCGGCGTCATCGTCGTCATCATCCTCGATGTCCTCGTCAGCGCTGCCCCGGCCTTCCAGGTCAGCGATGGCCTCGAATACGGCGTCCAGCAGATCATCGCGCCCGGTGAAATAGGTGTCGGATTCTTCGAGCAGCCCCCCCGGCGCGATCCACGCGGGGCCACTGTGCGCCGCCGACGGTGCGCCCCACGCCTGAATGAGCGCCTGGATCGCCGCGTCCGGGTCGGTGATGGCGTTGAGGTATGGCGTCGTGATCAGTTGGATCGGCGGGATGCAGGCCTCGACCAGCACCGGGATCGGGCTTTTGCCCGCGTCGATAGCGTGTTTGAGCGCCGCACTCAGCAGGCTGAACGGGCGTGTCGAGCGTGGCGACAGCACCACCACCACGTGATCCGCCCCGGCGCTGGCCGTTTTCACAGCGTCAGTGAGCGCAGCGGAGACGCCCCCGCCCGCCGCGCTGGTGTCATCCGCCGCTTCCGCCGCTGTGGATGATTCAGGTGGATCAAGCGGGAGGTTGGCTTGCAGGGTATAGTCCGCCGCCGCGTCGCGGCACTGACGCGCGAAGCGCAGCCCCGGCGCGTCGCCCGGCTCGATGATCATGTATACGACGTTGGACATAGACACCTGTCCTCGCATGAACAGTCCAGATTAGTGTGTTCATTGTAACATTGCGTGAATAAGTCCGCTCGATGGGGCGGACTGGTGAATTTTGCTCAGCCGCGCATGTGAGGATCGGCTCAATTGCGCTGTGATGGCCGGATCAACACTGGATAAACGCGGTATAATAATGCGTGATCACCGCAGTGCATACGAACGACCAACGAAAGCTCAACCAAGATTCAAAGGACAAATCAGCATGGATATTCTGGGGCGTCGTAAAGACGAAGAGCGCGTCAAGAAAGAGGGGCGGCTGCCACCCGGCCAATCGCTGACGCACAAGTTCCCGGTGCTCACCTACGGCCCCACGCCGGGCTTCGATGAGGCGACCTGGGATTTGCGGGTGTATGGCGAAGTCGACAACGAACTGCGCTGGAACTGGCGCGAATTTCAGCAGCTCCCCACCGTGTCGATCACGACTGACATCCACTGCGTCACGCGCTGGAGCAAATTCGATACCGTGTGGGAAGGCGTGCTGTTCCGCGACATCATGGAGATGGCGGGCCTCAAGGACACCGCCAAATTCGTGATCGCCCACTGCGAATACGGCTACACCACCAACACGCCCGTCGAGATCATGTACGATGAGGATGTGATGCTGGCCTACAAATTCGACGGCCAATTCCTGGACGCAGAGCACGGCTTCCCGGTGCGCACGCTGGTGCCCAAGCGCTACTTCTGGAAGAGCGCCAAGTGGGTGCGTGCGCTGGAATTCACCTCGGTCGATAAGCCCGGATTTTGGGAGCAGGCGGGCTATCACAACGAGGGCGATCCGTTCAAAGAGGAACGCTACCAGCGCCGGGGCTTCTTTTAATCAGACGCCCGCAGCAAGATAAGATACACGAACTGCTCAGCGCGCACCCCAACCCCGCTACCAGCCGCGCAACGCCGGTTGCCGTTGGCAGGTGGTGAGGGCCACATAACAGTCAAATCAATTGACCAACAGCATCTGCACCACGACGCACATGCCGGGCAGCGGCGGACAGTCGTCCGCTGCTGCCCCCGCCTGATATTTTCGATGATTGCCTGCCTCATATCAGTTGATCCAGCGTGACCATGTCTTTAATCATGCCGCTTAGCGTGTCTGCGAGTTCATCAGCCGGCTGCTGCTTTCCAGCTTCGATCCATTGCACGAGGATATTCGTGACTATGCCGATCCGAATCGTGGTGGCATAGTCGATATAGGCTTCATCGATCCCGAAATAATAGGTCTGTGCGCGCGCTTTATAGGGCACCACCGCCCGATGAAATGACGCCATTGCGATGTCTAGCCGATCCGCCTGCATCAGCAGTTCAATAATTTCGGAGTGCAAGGCGAAATAGCGCAGCACAGGTTTCAGCAGCATCCTGCGTGATTCATTGCCGTTTTCTTGGACGTACGCAATGATGTATTGAATCATATCTTCGAAGACCTGATCACTTCGCAGCCGCAACACATCCTCTATCGCGTC
>JAADYY010000438.1 GCA_010092805.1 Chloroflexota bacterium
AAGCGCAAAGAAGAAGAGTTCAAACTGTTCAAAGAACTCTATAACAACGGCTGGGAGCAGAATTGGGGCTTTGTGCCCATGACGCCGCACGAACTCGACGGCATGGTCGAAGCGCTGGGGACATTCTTCGATCCTGAATTGGCGTTTTTCGCTTACGTTGGCGATCAACCGGCGGGGTTTGTGCTGGCCGTCCCCAATTTCAACGAGGTGCTGGCGCGCGTTTACCCACGCCCGGAAGTCCCGCAGATCGTCACGCTGCTGCAAGCGCTCTACTACTGGAAGATCCGCCCGGTGATCACCATGGCCCGTCTCCCACTGATGGGCGTCATCCCGGAGTTTCGTGGCAAAGGGGTCGATGCAGTGCTGTACCTGGAGATTTTGCACGCCATCACGGGGCGCTATGCGTATAACGACTCTGGCTGGATTCTCGAAGACAACATGAGCACCATCGGCATTGCGGACAAAGCCGGATTGACACGCTACAAAACACATCGCTTTTACGAGAAGGGCCTGGCCGATGGCTAAGATTCTCATTATCGACGATGAGCCGATGACCACCGAGATGCTCACGACGTTTCTACGCATCATTGGGCACACGGCGGTTGAGGCGTTTAATGGCAGGCAGGGCTGGGATAAGCTGGCCTATGAAGCGCCGGACGCCTTGCTGCTGGATATTATGCTCCCCGACGAGAACGGCTTGGACATCTGCCGCGACCTGCGGGCGGCCCCAGAAACCGCCAACCTGCCGATCATCATGATCTCCGCGCACAGCCCACCGATGATCGCTGAGGCCCAAGCCGCCGGGGCCAATGATTATCTCAGCAAACCGATCAGCCTGGCTGATTTGAAAACGGCGCTGTCCGCGCTCGGCGTCACCTAAGCGACTTGCTCAACGACCATGGCCGCTGCTTCCTGCGCCGTCAGGTCGCCGGTGAGCACCCCCACCAACGCCGTCTGGATCACACGCGCCGCCGCGACCCCATCCTCTTCGGACAGGGGCAGCGTGGCGCGTGCCAGCAGCCCTTCGATGAACTCGGCGTATTCGGCATCGTCCCACTGCCGCAGTGCTGTCCGCTGCGCAGGCAGCATCGCAATCGCCGCGCTGTAATCCCCCTGCCGATCAATGTCCAGCATCCAGTTGAGAAAACCCAGCGCGAGCGCCTGCTGCTCGGCTTCCGGCGTGGTGACCACCCACAGCCAGCCGTCCACCAATGTCGCGTGATCGCCATTCAGTGTCGGGAGCGGGGCGACGGCGAGATCGACGCCTGCCGCCGCCAACTCCAGATAGAGGGTTGAGGTCACCGCCGCCGCGTCGAGCGCGCCGGATGCGAGTGGGACGCGATAAGCCTCGGCGACGGTGTATTCCAGCACATCCGTCGTGATGGAGCCAGCCGCAATCGCCTGCTCGTAAAAGCTGAACAGCGCCTCCAGCACATCCGCATCAATGACGATTTCGCCGCTGGTGCCCAGCGCCGCGCGATACTGCGTCAGAAACACCTCACTCAGGTTGTTGGGTCGCCCCAGTGGAAACGCAAAGGGCACCGCGTTCGCCAGCACATCCTCGAAGCGCCAACTATCCACAGTGAGGGCGTCGGCATTGTAGACCATGTGCAGCACATCGATGGTGTAGGGCAGCCCATACAACACGTCATCGACGGCACCCAACGCCGCGACCGTCGGCGGCAGGTCGTCGAAGATGGCGGCCAGCGCGCGCGTTTCCAGCGGCTCGATGAGTCCTGCTTCGTATGCGACGAGCAGATCAGCGCGCCGGATCAGCGTGAGATCTGGCAGCGCGCCGGGCGCGACGGCGCTGGCCGTGTGCAGCGTCTCCAGAATGCCACCGACATCATCGGCGGTTTTGAAGCGGAAATCGACATCGACGGTACGGTTGTCAATCTGGAAAGCCGCGATATACGCTGACAGCAGTTCATTGGCGCTCAGGTTATCGAGCGGTGCCAGTCGTTCCGGCCACCAGATGCGCAAGTGCGGCGGGCTATCCGGGGTGACTTCGGCGGTCGCCACCGGGGTCACCTGGGCGACCCGCGCGGGCGTGGTTGTGATTGCGGCATCTGTGAGGGGCAGTGTTTGGGAGCCAGCGGCACCGATCTCGCTGCACGCCGTCAGCAGCAAGGCACCGAATATCAGCAGAAAATTGACCAACAGCAGCAAGCTTAACCTCTCAGTGTTCAACTCAAGAGGCTAATTATACCCCAATGTGCCGCTTCATCGAGCATCAACCCGCGCGGGCAAAACGGCCACAGCCGAAGCCCCGTCGTGGAATCGGCGTGGCGCGCAGGGGCAGATCGGGTTAAGCTCTAGGCGATAATTGCTGCATCGATTGCCGAGAAAGCCGCCGCCGATGTCGTTTGATTTCACCGAGCATCCGCACCGCCGCCTCAACCCGCTCACGGGTGAATATGTGCTGGTCTCGCCGCACCGCACCAAGCGTCCCTGGCAGGGGCAGGTCGAGAAGCCGCCGCCGGATACGCGGCCCGCTTACGACCCGAAGTGTTATCTGTGCCCCGGCAATGAACGTGCAGGCGGTGCGCGCAACCCACAGTACGCCAGCACCTTCGTGTTCACCAACGACTTCGCCGCGCTGCTGCCCGATACACCAGAAGCCAGCGCCGACCATCCGCTGTTCCAGATGCAGAGCGCGCGCGGCACCAGCCGGGTGATCTGCTTTTCGCCACGCCATGATCTCACGCTGCCGGAAATGGCACTGCCAGACATCCGCCGCGTGATCGATGTGTGGGCGGAGCAGGTAACGGCGCTCGGCGCGCTATATCGGTGGGTGCAGGTTTTCGAGAACAAAGGCGCGGCGATGGGCGCGTCGAACCCGCATCCACACGGCCAGATCTGGGCGAGCGATTTTCTGCCCAACGAAGCGCACGCCGAGGATCAGCGCCAGCGCGCGTATTATGCCGCACATGGCTCAGCGCTGCTGGTCGATTATGCCCGCATCGAGGCGGAACGCGGCGAGCGCGTCGTCGTCGCCAATGATCAGTGGCTGGCGGTGGTGCCGTTCTGGGCCGTCTGGCCGTTCGAGACGCTGCTGCTGCCCCGCGCAGCCGTCCGCCACCTGCCGGATCTCGATGATGTGCAGCGCGACGCACTCGCCGACGTTCTCAAGCGGCTGCTGATCCGCTATGACAACCTGTTCGAGACCTCCTTCCCATACTCGATGGGCTGGCACGGCGCGCCAACGGGACCAACCACCGAGGCCGATCAAGCCGGGTGGCAGTTGCACGCGCACTTCTACCCGCCGCTGCTGCGCTCGGCGACGGTGCGTAAGTTCATGGTGGGGTATGAGATGCTGGCCGAAGCCCAACGCGATCTGACGGCAGAACAGGCCGCCGCCCGCCTGCGCGATCTACCGAGCACCCACTACAAGGAGCGCTGATGCCCCCGGCCACACCAGAACACGCCAACACCATCCAGCAGCACGTGATGGACACTTTCACCGAACGCTTCGGGGCACCGCCTACCGCCCTGGTGCGCGCGCCGGGCCGCGTCAACCTGATCGGCGAGCACACCGATTACAACGACGGCTTCGTGCTGCCAATGGCGCTCGACCGCGCGCTGTGGATCGCGCTGCGCCCCCGTGACGATGATCAGGTCGTCTTGCACGCGCTTGATTTCGATGACAGTGTTCAAATTGCACTCCCCGTCACCCAGCCGGAAGCCGCCGACGGTGGGCTGCGCAAAGGCTGGAGCGAATATGTGCGCGGGGTCGCGTGGGCGCTGCACGAAGCTGGCTTGACGCTGCGGGGATGGGAAGGTGTGATCGCCAGCGATGTGCCGATGGGCGCGGGGCTGTCATCGTCGGCGGCCATCGAGTTAGCGACCGCACGCGCCTTTGCGACCGTTTCCGGGTTGGATTGGCATGCAGCCCAGTTCGCACAGATCGCGCAGCGGGCCGAAAACGCCTGGGTCGGTGTGAAGTCCGGCATCATGGATCAACTGATCTCGGCGGCGGGGGTCGCCGGGCACGCCGTCCTGATCGACTGCCGCTGGCTCACGCTCGATCCGGTGCCGCTGCCGCCCGAAACGCAAATCGTCATCCTCGACACCGCGACACGCCGCGAATTGGTTGGGTCGGCGTACAACGAACGCCGCGCCCAGTGCGAAGCCGCCGCGCGCAGCTTCGGCGTCCCCGCGCTGCGTGATGTCACGTTGAACCAGTTCGAGGCCGCCGCTGACGCCCTCGACCCGGTGATTCAGCGGCGCGCCCGCCACGTGATCACGGAAAACGCGCGCACATTGCAAGCCGCCGCCGCCATGCGTACCGGCGACCCGGTCGAACTCGGTCGGCTGATGGACGCCAGCCACATCAGTATGCGCGACGACTTTGAGATCTCGCGCCCGGAGATGGATCGCATGGTGGAGATCGCACAGGCGCACCCGGCCAGCTTCGGTGCACGGATGACCGGCGGCGGGTTTGGCGGCTGCGCGGTGGCGTTGGTGCGCGCCGAAGCCGCCGATCCGTTCAGCGCGGAGGTCGCGGCAGCCTACACCGCCGCGACCGGACTCGAGCCGAAGATTTACATCAGCGCTGCGGCTGACGGTGCCGAACTGATCAGCGTGCCGACGGCCTAGCTTCGGCGCATCAGCCTTGCATCATCCCCGCTGCCATCTCCTGGATCACCCAGCCGTTGCCGTCGGGGTCTTTGAGCATCGCGAACTTGGCCCAGGGCGCGCTCTCGATGGGCGAGACGGCCACGCCGCGCTCGGTGAGGGTTTTGTGTGCCGCCTCCACATCGGACGTATCGAGCACCAGCCCATCGAGCGGCGATAGATCCGGGAACCACGTCGTAATCGCGCCAACGCTGATCCGGCGCAAACTGACGGTAGATCGGGTTATTCGACTGATCCATCGCTTGATTTGCCTGATCAATATCTGACGGCGCTTG
>JAADYY010000067.1 GCA_010092805.1 Chloroflexota bacterium
AACACCTGAAGCAAATTATTGTAGTCTAGCGGCCCATGAAATTCCGGGTTCACTGCCGGATCGGCCTGGGCCAGCCGCTCCTCGTAGGCATACTCAATCGTCGTGCGGCTGTTGAGCGTGCCGTCTAGCTGAATTTCGACATTGTAGGTCAACTGGCGCAAGATCGAATTATTTGACTTGTTGCCCAGGTTGCCGTCGGCAATCATCAAATAGTCGTGATCCGTACCGGGTGATTGGTACCCGCCCCAGCCGAGAATCTCGACCGCGTTGTTCAAGCTTTCATCGGTGAAATGCAGCATGAGGTGTTTCTCTTGCAGGGCCTGAAGCACCGCGCCCAGCAGCAAATTACTTGTTTCTGGGTCTGCGCTGAACTCCTGCCAATCGCTAAATATCTGCTGGTAGAGGGCCGCCAGGAAGCGTTTGTGTGGCAAATCACCCTCGCCGAACGCGCGAATATCGTAGATCACCTGGCGGAAGTTCTGTGGCGTGACCACCACATCATAGCCCGGCACCTCGACCCGGCCCAACGCCCCCAGAATGTACTCGAAGCCGACAATATCGATGGCGATCACCCCATCGACTGGGGACTGTGGATTCCCACCGCTGTTGTAGTACCACATCGCCATCTCCGCCGTTGACGGGAAATCGGCGTACCAACTGCCATCCCATGCCGCAAAGATCGGTTCCGAATAGGGAATCCACCACTCCGGGATCGGCACCTGATCAGCCAACACAGACGGCGGCGGGTTCGGGCTGGAGGCCGTCGTGGCGCTGTAGCTGTAATCCGAGATGCGGCCATTGCGCACCAACATCCAACCGTAAGTGCTCACATAGCCACCAGAGGGGCGCAGTTCGTCGCTGTTCTGTGACAAAATCAGGTAGCTGCGTTCCCCTTCCAGCCCCAGCGCTGCGTTCAGCGAGTCGCGCGCGTCGTTCAGAATTCCGTTGATGTCGTCAAGCAGATCATAGTAGGTTTCCATCTCATTGATGGTCAGCAGCAAGCTCGCCGAAAGCGTCCCTAGCTCAAGGCTGTCCAGTTGTCGCCGAGCCACCTCCAGGTGCCGGCTGGCATCCTGAAACTGCCCCAACCCAGTGGTGAGCCGCTCCACAATCCGCTCGCCGGACGAAATCTGCGGCACAACGCGGTCGTCCTCCCCCCCGGAGACCAGATAGTTCAGCGTCGGCTGCAACCCATTCAGCATACTCCCTGCTGCCGCCGACAGCGACCGCGCGGCCCCTAAGGCGATCCAGGTGGCTTCCAAATCAGGGTTGAGCGAGACAAACGGCTCAACAAAACCGATCTGCCCCTGTACCCGCCGCAGATCGCGCGACAGATTATTCACCGACGTTTGCAAGCGCCGAAAATCGGTGAGGGTCAATTCCGTACCGGAACCGGCATTCAGTGTGCTGAACGCGCGGTTGACCTGCGTCAACGATGCCTGCACCTGGTTGGCCGCATCCGCGATTAACGCACCAGCGCCCACAGCGACCACAACAACAATGGACACCAGCACAATCAGCAGGTTGATCGGCTTAATTTTGATTCCCAAGCGGTGGGACAAGCGCCGCAGTGGCCCGCGCCGACGGCGGCGGCGCACCCGAACTTTCGCCGCGTTTGGGGTGACGGGCACGGGGGCGGAATCCTCCACTTCTGGGGTTTGGATGGGTCTGGTCTCTTGTGGGTAGGCCATGAGTTCTCTTTGATTATCCACTCAATGCTGCACTACGCGGGTTGTGCATCGGTGTTCGGTTGGTTGGCTTCATAAGCGCGATCCCGCGCATGGTCAGGGTAGATAATTTGTCTGAGTTTGGCAAGTGAGTCATCGGCAGGCATCTGTGCAAATGTACCCAATGCGGCGATTTGTTCCCAGAACGCCGCTGTAGCCAAGCCTGCATCCCAGTCATCGATACGCATGATCTTCGGGTGAATGGTTTTCATGGGGATTTCGCTGCCGTTGAACAGCTCTTCGTGCAGCTTCTCGCCGGAACGGAGGCCAGTGAAGCGAATCTCAATGTCCTGGTACGGACGCAGCCCACGCATCCGGATCATCCGTTCGGCCAGTTCCACGATGCGCACCACATCGCCCATCTGCAAGATGAAAATATCATCGCCGGAAGTCAGGCAAGCGGCATGGATGATCAGGTTAACCGCCTCGCCGATGCTCATGAAGTAACGGGTCACAACGGGATGCGTTACCGTCACCGGCCCCCCATCGTCAATCTGTCGATTGAAGGTCGGCACCACGCTGCCCCGGCTGCCCAGGACATTACCGAAGCGCACAGCCGTGAACAGCGTCTGGTTGTCTTCGCGCTGCGCAAGTGTGTGCAGCACCAGCTCACAGACCCGCTTGCTCGCCCCCATCACACTTGATGGGTTAACAGCTTTATCCGTCGAGATCAGGACGAAACGTTCGACAGCGAATTGCAGCGCCAATTCCGCCAGGTTGTGCGTGCCCCCCACATTCACCCGCACAGCTTCCGCGGGATAGTATTCCAGCATAGGCACGTGCTTGTAGGCCGCTGCGTGAAACACAATCTGCGGTCGATGCGCCTCGAACACCGCGCGCACGGCTCCCGGCACGGTCACATCAACCAGTGCGGGGATAATTTCGATGCTTGGGTAGCGCCGCCGCAACTCCAGCAGCAGATCATGCAGGCCGCTCTCGTTGCTGTCGAGCAGGACAGCCTTGGTCGGTTCGTAAGACATCATCTGACGGCTTAATTCCGAGCCAATCGACCCTGCCGCCCCGGTGATCAAAATGACCTTGCCCGTCACAGGCGCGAGATCCACCGCTTCATAACGGCTGATCACGCTGCGGCCAATCAAATCATCCGGTTGCACATTGCGCAGAAAATCCGTGCTGTGGGTCGCGTCCACCATCGCGAACAAATCCGGCACCACTTTGATCAAGGATTTGGTACGTTCGCAAGCAGTCAAGATCTCGCGGAAGGCGGGGCCGGAGATGTTGTGTACTGCCACAACAATCAAATCGACGCGGTAAGCATTGGCAACCGCCTCAATGGACGCGCGTGTGCCCACAACCCGTGAGCCTTCGACATACATATTTTGTTTGTCCGGGTCATCGTCGATAAAACCGACAACTTCGTAGCGGTGCTCCGGGGAACGATGCTTCAGACGCCACGCCAACGACTGCCCAGACTCACCCGCCCCAACGATCAGAACACGGGTGCGTGGCAGCGGAAACTCCCGATGCCAGATCGCACGCCAGCGCCACGCGGCTCCGCTCACCAAGCGGGAGCGAAAACGCACCGCCACAAACCCCACTAACGAGAGCAAATTGCCTAGCAGCACGACACTCAGCGGCAGTGGCCGTGAGTCGGTGAGCAGCGCATAAGCACTGATCAGCAATGTATGCACGGCCACCGCATTGAGGATGACCACCACCCCATGACCGCTCGTGCGCGACCACAGCCGTTGATAGACGCCAAAAACATACAGCACCAGCACCATCAACACGGCTGACAGGGCGATCACCCACAGCCGCTGGCTGAGATCAAGCGAAGCCGAAACCGAGCGCACGAAAAAGACGATGATGTAAGCACCGAAAACGATCAAAACGTCTAACATGGCCAACTGAATTATGCGCCAGCGCACCGACCGCCGCTTTGATGTCATGGTGCTTGAGTCTCTAGATTGCATCGTGGTAGCTTCCCCTTCGTTAGTCAGTTGGCGGGGCCACAGCAGTAACCAGCTGGTCGCATCGTCATCACAATGTCGGCAGCATCGCCTCGCCCCTACAAATCACATGCCGACTCCATATAACCCAAAATTATCTATAAAAAACTGAGTTGTCTATCGTTGAGGCATCTAGCGAATAACCCACTCATGAAAACACCGCACACCCAAACGCTGCGGATGTGCGGGTTAGGAACATCGCTGTCCGGGGCAGCGCGCTCAGGTTCACCGCACACATTGATCCCCCGCGCCTATTGCTTCCACGCCCACTACCCGTATCGCTTACGTTCTTGGCTCCCGGTTGAAAATCCGGCCCACCAAGCGGCGCAGCCCGCCATTCTGCTGAACAGTCTGCGGGTCGGGCGTATAGTAGTAGCCATAGCCATAACCATATTCGTAGCTCTCTTCGCGCGGGTTGATGCGATTCACCACCACTCCCTTGATCTCTACGCCAAGGTGCGCGAACTGCTCTTTCGCTTTGATGGCGGCCACCCGCCGTGTGCGACCGCAGTCGATCACCAGCAGCACATCGGCTCTGGCTGTCGCAGCCAACACGGAACTATCGGCCACGAGCAAACATGGCGGCGTATCGATCAGCACAACATCAATGTTCGAGGAGCGCCGGAAGGCATCGATCCAGCGTTCCATCAACGCCGACCCTAGAATTTCGGCGGGATTTGATGGCACAAAGCCGCTCGTGATCACGCGGAGTCTGGGCACCGAGGTGTTTTGCAAACACTGCTTCAGATTGTTGGGCAGTTCCGCCTCGCCACCCTGCTCCATCTTCTCGACATCGCCCTGCTCAGGTTCAGCGAACAGCAGCGTTGTCAGCCCAACGTTGTTTTCTAATCCGAAAATTTCATGAATTTTTGGGCGGCGGAGGTCCGCATCGATCAACAGCACCTGAAGTCCAGCCAGCGCTATTGTCGCGGCCAGATTCGCTGTTGTGATGCTTTTGCCCTCGGCTGGCCCCGAACTGGCGACCAGATAAACTGACTTATTGCCATTCCCATTCGATGCCGTGAACAGCAAATTTGTCCGCAGCGTCCGATAGCCCTCCGCCACAGGTGACATTGAGGGCTGCTGCGTCACTAAACGATTTGCATAGCCGTCGGCGCTCCCGCCAAAACGCACAATTGCACCCAGCACCGGCAGCGCCAATATCTGCGCGGCTTGTTCTGTGGTGCGGATGGTGTCATCCATGTATTCGATGAAGAACACCACGCCCATTGCCAACGTTGCGCCCACCAACGCCCCCAATATCACGGCGTTGAGCGTCCCCCCACCCCCACCAGACGGGCCGTCGGGCACAGTTGCCGGCTCAACAATTGAGAGGGTATTGATTCCTTGCAGAATATCGTTGAGCGTCTGGGCGAATGAGGCCAGCGTTTGACGCGCATCGTTCAGTTGGTTGATGATTTGATTGCGCTCCACCTCCAATTGGTCGAGCACTTCGGGATCATTGGCCGCAGCGATCTCCACATCGATTTGATCCATGCGCAACTGCACATCGTCGATGATCGCTTCCAATTGTGCACGTTCATCTTGGATAAAATCGAGGAGTTCTTGCTGTTCAGCTTCAAGACCGGGGCCACGAGCAATTAACTGGTTGGCGAGTTCGTTGGCGATATCCGCCGCCAAAATCGGATCTTCGAATCTGACGGTTAGACGCAGCAGCGGTGTCCCGTCAATGACCCTTGTGCTAATCGCGCTTCTCAGCCGCTCGGTGCCGAAGTTTGCGTCCAGCACCTCAATTGTTCCTTCCAGGACTGGGCCTGTCGTTGCCAACACCGCGTATAAATCCGCCAGACTTCCGGCGACGTCGATCTGGCCGCCGGCTGGATCTCGAATGTCCGTAATTGACCCCACTTCAAGCAGGACGCTCGCGGTGTAAAGCGGTGTTTGCCCCGTGTTGACAATAAAGCTCACGCCCCCAGCAACAAACGCGGCTGGGATGATGAGCCACAGCCACTTGCGAAATAGGCGGATATAT
>JAADYY010000439.1 GCA_010092805.1 Chloroflexota bacterium
GATCTTCGATTGACTTGGCTGTGTTTAAAACCGTATAATTCCAATGTAAATCTGTAAAATTCTGCAAAATTCGCAAAGAATCGAACCTATGGACACACAGCAAACACAGGTTGGCCTTTCATTAGGGCGTAATCTCAAAATTGGGCTGTTCCATCTGGGGTCGGGCATGACCGACATCCTGCTCAACGGCGTCTGGAATCGCGTGATGGTCGCTGATCTGGGCGTCAGCGCGACGCCGGTGAGCCTGCTGCTGGCGCTGCGCTACTTCCTGGCCCCGATTGGCGTGTGGGCCGGGCGTATGTCTGATCAGCGCTTGATCGGTGGGTTTCGGCGGCTGTTCTGGATCTGGTTGGGGCGCGGCTTGATGGCGCTGAGTGTGCTGCTGCTGGGCTTCGCCACCGCTGATCTGGCGCGGGGCGCGCCGACTGATCTGCCGCACTGGGCGCTGATCGCGGTGGCGCTGCTGCTGTTCAGCCTGGGTAACGGCCTGTCGGGGAGCACTTTTCTCGCCCTGCTCTACGACCGCAGCACGCCAGATCAGCGCGGGCGGGTTGTGGGGCTGGTGTGGACGTTCCTGCTGCTGGGCTTCACCGTCGGGGGTGTGCTGTTCGCAATCCTGCTGCCGTCAAGTGAGGGCGAGGCCGGCACCGCCGGGGCGCTCTCGTTCACGCCGGACATGCTGCAAAATCTGTTCGTGATCGCGGCGCTGCTGCTGGGTGGGCTGTGGTTCTTCTCGCTGCTGGGCGAAGAACGCCGCATCCCCCGCGCCGAGCGCGCCGCACGCACCGACGATCAGCCGCGCGCAGCCACCGAGACCAGTTCGCTGCGCGGCGATCTGCGGTTGGCGTGGAGCGACCGCCGCACACGCTACTTTTTCTGGTACCTGGGCCTGTCGATGCTGTTCGCCTTCGTCCAAGACCCGATTCTGGAGCCGTTCGGCGGCGATGTCTTCAATATGCCCGGCGATGTGACCACGCGCTTCGCGGCGTACTGGGGCACCACCGCCATTCTTGGGACGCTGGTGTTTCTGTATCTCTCGCGGCGTTACGCCTGGCTGACGAATACGCGCCTCAATTACGTGGGTGTGGGGCTGCTGCTGGCGACATTCGTCGCTTTTGGCGTAGCTGGGCTGGCTGATCTGCGTTGGTTGGTCACGCCAGGCCTGATCACGCTGGGGCTGGGGTTAGGCTTATGGAACGTCGGCACGCTCGGCCTGATGATGGATATGAGTCCGTTTGGCCGCGCGGGGACGTTCCTGGGCTTCTGGACGCTGGTCGTGACGCTGGCACGCGGCACCGGCGTGTTCAGCGGCGGCGTGATCAAGGATGTCAGCCTGGCCCTGACCGGGAACGTGAGTGTCGCCTATGCCGCCGTGTTCATCATCGGCGCGGTGGGGCTTGGCGTGGCCATCTACATGCTCAGCCACATCGACGCGGCCAGCTACAAAGCCGAAAATCAAAGCCAGCCAGCCGATACCACGACCGTGTTCGCTGGCAGCATGGATTGATCATCGGCAGATCGACGCAGTGGGGCAGCAAAACGTCCGGGGCGGTGTACATCCCCCCGGACGGTATTGATCAGCGAGCGCGTGACGACGATCAGCCGCCGAAGCGGTTGGGGCCGCCCGCACCGAAGACGCGCGAGCTGAGCCGGAACCCGTTCTGCTCGAGGCGGTCGATGAAGTTGGGGCGGAAGCCGGTCGACTCGAGATTGCCACCGGCGACCTCTGCCGGATGCATGCCGGTTTGGCCGGGCAGCCGATACACAAAGATGTCCTGGAGCACGACCGAGTCGCCTTCCATGCCCTGCAATTCCGAGATCTGGGTGATCTTACGGGCACCGTCCTTGAGGCGTGCCTGCTGGATGATCAGGTCAACCGCGCTGGCAATCTGGCGGCGGATAACGCTGACGGGCAAGTCCATCCCGGCCATCAAGCACAGCGTTTCGAGACGGGCGACCGCATCGCGCGGGCTGTTGGAGTGGACGGTCGTCAGCGAGCCATCGTGACCGGTGTTCATCGCCTGGAGCATGTCGAGCGCCTCACCGCCACGACACTCACCGACCACGATCCGGTCTGGGCGCATACGCAGCGACCCCTTCACCAAATCGCGGATGGTCAGGCGGCCCGCGACCCCATCACCGCCCATCATCGGTGGGGCGGTTTCCAGCCGCACCACGTGCCGCTGTGTGAGCTGAAGCTCCGCCGCGTCCTCAATCGTGACGATGCGGTTGTCTTCCGGGATGAACGAGCTGAGCACGTTGAGCAGCGTCGTTTTACCGGACCCCGTACCGCCGGAGACGACGATGTTCAGCGCCGAGACGATACAGGCTTCCAGGAACTGCGAGGTTTCGCGGGTGAACGAGCCAAAATTGATCAGGTCTTCGACGGTCAGCGGCTTTTCCGGGAATTTACGAATGGTGATCGTGGTGCCGTTGAGCGCCGACGGGTTGCTGACGATATGCACACGCGAACCATCCGGCAGGCGCGCATCGACCATCGGGTTGGCGCGGTCGAGCACACGGCCCAGCGGGCGCACGATGCGCTGCGCGGTGAACAGCAGATGATCTTCGTCGTCAAAGACGAATTCGGTCTCGTTGAGGCCCTTCGTTTCGGCGAAGATCACCTCTGGGCCGTTGACCATGATCTCTTTGGCTTTCTTGTTGTCCACCAACTGCTGAATCGCACCGAAGCCCATCAGATCATCGAGGAGTCCGTCGCGGAGCTGCTCGAATTCCTGCGCATTCACACGGAATTCGTCGCGCTCCTGGGCCAGCTTCTCCAGAATCGCACGCAGGCGGTCGGTGAGGATCTTCTGCTTCTCCTCATCATGGCGATCCCAGAAATCGGCTTCTTCCGGGGTGCGCAACAGCTTCGGGCGCAGCAGCTTGCGCAGATGGGCCAGCTTCGCTGGTGTCCGGTTCTTGGCCGGGACATTGTCACCGGTCGAGTTGGTCGCCGGCGCGGGCGCTGCCGGGGGCGGAGCCGCAGGCGCAGCGGCCTGGCTCTCGGCGCTGGGCGCAGGTTCGCGGCTGGGGGCCTCGCGTGGCACTCGGTCGCTGAGGCGACGCTGCTTTAATGACATAATTAGGCCTCACTTCGGTCTCACGACTTTGTTATGGTAATGCGTGTTCTACGTTCAGTGTACGGGAGATCGGTACTTACGGCAACAAATTCTCGCTTAATTCTACACAATGCCGACGGTTTCTAGCGCATTCGCAACCTGATCTGCCGTAAGATCTGCCATAGGATTTAGGGAACACAAGGATTTCACCCATGATGCCGCTTGTCAGTATTTTCCTCCTAATCCCTGGGGGCAATGCTATGCTGGTTCTAACGTAAACTATATCAGAAACTCAGTATTTCGGCTGTTCGTAATAAGTTGATGGTGGGTAAGCA
>JAADYY010000440.1 GCA_010092805.1 Chloroflexota bacterium
CAGCAGTTGATCGGCGTTGGGCTTTTCGCGGTTGATCGTGCGATTGTGGCCGCTCTGCTCGGCACCGGCGTTGAAGTTGCGCGATCCGTATAGGCTGTGAAAGTAGACGCCCGGCACCCCAACCATCGCCAGCATGATCGCTTGCGAAGCGATGAAGCGCCGCACCGCCAGATCAGGATCGGTGGCGGTGATCTGCGGGTCGGTGATGGCATCGAAATAGGTGATGTTGAGTTCATACGGACTCTGGCCGCCGTCTGGTGTGGCGCGGTAGGAAACGCGCCCACCGTGATCGGTTGCCAGTTGCACCAGTGCATCGATCTGCGCTTGCGTGAGCAGCCCGGTCGCTGGGCGCATCCCGATCCCGTCGTGTGAGGCGGTGAAGTTGAAGAACGTCGTGCGGTCGCTGCTGCGCTGGATGGTTTTGGCCCACTGCGTGAGGGCGGTGCTGTCGCCCGTGTGGAAGGTGTGCAGCACCAGCGGCGGCAGCGAGAATTGATAGACCATCTGCGCTTCGTTGGTGCCGTCGCCGAAATACGAGATGTTTTCGTCGTGTGGCACGTTGGTTTCGGTGATCAAGATCACGTGCGGCGCGACCACATCCAGCACATCGCGCATCACCTGAATTGCGGCGTGGGTCTCCGGTAGATGAATGCTGGTGGTGCCGGGCTGTTTCCACAAGAACGCGATAGCGTCAAGCCGAATGAGATCAGCGCCTTGCTCAACGTAGAACAGCAGCACCCGGATCATTTCCAGCAGCACATCCGGGTTGGCGAAGTTCAAATCCACTTGATCGGCACTGAAGGTTGTCCAGAGATGTTTCTCGCCATCAGCGGTTTGGAACGGCGTCAGCAGCGGCAGCGCACGCGGGCGGGTGACCATCGACAGATCGGTTGTCGGATCAACGACGACAAACCAATCTTTGTAGGGTGCTTCGCCGCGCAAAAAGGCTTGAAACCACGCGCTCTGCGCCGACATATGGTTGAACACCGCGTCGAACATCAGGCGGAAATCCGACCCCAGCGCGGCGATGTCGTCCCAGGTGCCCAGATCTGGGTTGACGGCGTAATAGTCGATCACCGAAAAACCGTCGTCGGACGAGTACGGGAAAAACGGTAGAATGTGCAGGCTGTTGATGCTGGAACCGATGGTATCGCGCAGCACATCGCGCAGAGTCGCCAGCGGTGCCTGGCCATCACGGCGCACGTGATCTCCGTAGGCGATCAAAATAACGTCACGTTCCGAAAGATGCAGATCGTTGGGTGGCGGGGTGACCTCCTTGCCAATTACCTCTATAAGTTGTTGGTAGACGGCCTCCGCACGCGCTGCACCGTACAGCAGGAGCAGCTTGTCGATCAGCCGTTGGCGCAGTTGCCCGCCATTCGGGTATAATGTGTCGGACACGAATATTCTCCTTCTTAATGTGCTGCCTCTCACGGCGGGCAGCAGAACAGGCTCTGCCTGCGCTCACCTCCCGTCAACCGCAATCACAATCGCTGCGGGTCAAACGGTCTAACGGAGCCATCATTTTATGAGACAAATCGCAATTTTGCATTACGCGAGCGCGCCAGTGGTCGGCGGTGTCGAAGCAACGATCACCTATCATGCGCGTGGTCTGGTGGATTTGGGCTATGATGTGCGGGTGATCAGTGGCGTTGGCGCGCCGTTCGATCCGAGCGTGGAGACACACATCGAACCGCTGTTTGGGTCGAAAGATCCCGATGTGCTGGCGATGAAACGTGCCCTCGACGGGGGCACGGTACCAGATGATTTCGAGCCGCTCGTCGAGCGGATGACTGCCGCCCTGCGGGTGGCGCTGGATGGCTGCACGGTTTGCATTGCGCACAATGTGCCCACATTGAATAAAAATCTGCCGCTGTCGGCGGCGCTGCGTCGCCTCAGCGATGCCGGTGAGATGCGCGTGATCGCCTGGTGTCACGATCTGGCGTGGACGAACCCGCAATATTTGCCGGAACTCCACGACGGCTACCCCTGGGATGTGCTGCGGGAGCGTTGGCCCGGCGCACGCTACGTGACGGTCTCGGATGCGCGGCAGCTTGAACTGGCCGAACTGTTGGATTTGCCGCCGGACGTTGTTGCGGTGGTGGTGCCCGGCATCGATCCAGCGAGTTTTTTCAACTGGACGCCCACCACGCACATGATCGCGCAGCGGCTGAACCTGATGGACGCCGATGGGCTGCTGCTCACACCCGCCCGGTTGACGCGGCGCAAAAATATTCAGTTGGGGCTGCGGATTCTGGCTGCAACGCGCGCACAATCGGGGCGCGATTTCCGCTTGGTTGTCACCGGGCCGCCTGGCCCACACAACCCCACCAATCCAGGGTATCTGGGCGAACTGCTCGGCCTGCGGCGCGATCTAGGCCTCGATGACAGCGCGCATTTTCTGTACGCTTATGGTGATGGCGATGAACCGCTCATCCCGGATGATGCGACGATGGCGAATCTCTACCTGAGCTGTGATGCGCTGTTGTTCCCCAGCATCCAGGAGGGTTTTGGGATTCCGGTGTTGGAAGCGGGGCTGGCGGGCATCCCGGCGTTCTGCGCCGATATTCCGCCGCTGCGCAAAACGGGTGGCACCGAAGCGGTCTACTTTGATCCTGTCGATGAAGCGCCGGAGATCATCGCCGCGCGTATCCTCACTACCCTGGAGGCCAACCCACAGTTTCGGCTGCGGGTGCGGGTGCGTCAGCAAAACCGCTGGGACGTGCTCATCCGTGAATGCTTAGTGCCTTTGTTGGAGGAACATTGAACGAGAAACCTGTCTATCGAATTCTGTTCGCCCTGTCCGATACCAGCGATCTGGGAGGATGGCTGCGGTTGGCGTTTGATCTGGCGCAAGGTGCGAGCGAAATCTTTCTGCGTGGGATGGTGACAGTCCCTGACGAGCAGTCGCTGAGCGAAGGGGCGCTGCAAGCGCGGCAAATCCGCGACTCGATCAAGGCGGCGGCGTTGAATTCGACCCTGATCCATGATCAGGTAGAAGTGCGTGTGGATTATCGTCCACTGCTGGCGATCTTGCATGAGGTGAACGACGGCGACTACGATTTGCTGCTGGTGCAGTGGCAGGGGCCGTTGGAGGCGACCGGTGGCATCTCGACCGATGAGATTATGCAGCACGCCAAATGCGACGTTGTGCTGCTGCACGGCGAACCCTGGAAACACACCGGATCGGTGCTGCTCTCGCTGCGCGGCGGCCCCAATATGAGCTTGGGTGTGCAGGTGGCGAATGCGCTGGCCGGTGTCTCGACGATCACCCTGTTCCACGCCGCAGATCGCCCAGAGTTCACGCCCAACTTGCAAGCGATCATGAAAGCCTACCCGAACATCACGCGGACAGTCACCGCCCTCAGCGACATCACCGCTGGGGTGCTCAACGAGGCTGCGGGGCATAAAGCGTTGGTGCTCGGCGCGAGCTTGCGCCAGCCCAACCAAGACGATCCGCAGCCACAGTCGATTGCGCAGCGGATTTTCGAGGGTACCGACAAGCCGATTGCGTTGGTGCGCGCCTGGCAACCAGAGGAACTGGCGTTTCATGGGCCGCTGCCCCGGCTCCAATCGCAGGAGACGCTGTCCACACGTGTGGACCGCTGGTTTGCGGAGAACACCTTTCACAGCAGCGAATTCGCCGATCTCAACGAACTGCTGGCGCTCAAGGAACGGCACGGCGTAACGATCAGTGTGGGGCTGCCCGCGCTCAATGAGGAAGAGACGGTCGGCGAAGTGATCACGACGATCAAGTCGGCATTTATGGATGACATCCCGCTGGTCGATGAGATCGTGCTGATCGACAGCGACTCGACGGATAACACGGTCGCCATCGCCGAGGGGTTGGGGATTCCAGTTTACAAACACCCGGAGATCCTCCCAGAGATGGGCATGAACCGGGGCAAGGGCGAGGCGCTCTGGAAGAGCCTGCACGTGCTCAAAGGCGACATTGTCGCCTGGGTGGATACCGACATCACGAATTTCCACCCGCGCTTCATTTATGGGTTGTTGGGGCCGCTGCTCAAGCGCCCGCACGTGCAGTATGTGAAGGGGTTTTATCAGCGCCCCATCAAAGTGGGTGAGCAGTTGCAAGCCTACGGCGGTGGCCGCGTGACCGAACTCGTTGCGCGCCCGCTGCTGAACCTGTTCTACCCGGAACTCTCCGGCATCATTCAGCCGCTTTCCGGTGAATATGCAGGCCGGCGC
>JAADYY010000441.1 GCA_010092805.1 Chloroflexota bacterium
CCAGAGCTGAACGCATACTTGCCGTCTTGCGCTGGGCCATTGCCGGTGAACAGCACCACCCCAACCGCCTGATCTTCCCAAGCCTCGTTGAAGGCTTCGATCAGCTCATTGATTGTCTCTGGGCGGAAGGCGTTGCGCACCTCCGGGCGGTTGAAGGCGATCCGCGCCATGCCATCGGCCTTGTGATACGTGATGTCCTCATACTGCTTGACTTCGACCCAGTTGGTCATGTCAGACTCCTTGACTGTAAGTGATACCCACAAATACACACGATACATCAGAATAACAATAGAATCAGCCTGTGGCGATCAATCCGGCTTTGACCTGCGCGACCACTTCGTCGATGATCGCCAGCCGCCGCGCGTGATCATGCTCGACATCGGTAACCACTTCGATGATCGCCGCCCGCTCGGATGTGAGCGCCGTCAGCAAGTTGCGTCGAAACAGCGGACGCTCATCCGCACGGACGTAGTCGATGCCGTACATCTGTGCCGCCTGCTCAAAGTTGAGGCCGTGCGGCGTCAGAAACAGATCGGTGAACGGCGGATCGAACTCAGCGACCGGCAGCCGCCGAAAAATGCCGCCGCCGTCGTTGTTGATGACAATCATCGTCGCGTTGACGCCGCAGCGCTTGACCGCGAGCAGGCCATTCAAATCGTGATAGAACGCCAAATCACCGCTCACCAGCACCAGCGGTGCGTCCGTTGAGGCCGCCGCACCCAACGCGCTCGATACGGTGCCATCGATGCCGCTGGCCCCACGATTGCCCAGCACCCGCAGCCGCTTCCGGTTCGGGCGACCAAATTGATCGAGGTGGCGCACAGGCAAACTGCTGGCGATGTAGAGCAGCGCACCCTCCGGCAGCAGATCGACCACATCGCTGAGGATCGTGCCGTCGAAATAGTCTTCGCCGACCGCCGCGCCAAGCGTCTCCCAGCAGATGGTTTCGGCGGTCGTAAAGCGCGCCGCCCATGCATCGTCATGCTGAGGGCGAGGCCGTTCGCCTAACCGCCCGGCGAGCTGACTCGCGGCGATTGCCGGATCAGCCCAGACAAACGTATCAATACGGTGGTCAGCGTCCGCCCACACCCCATCGGTGCTGATCTTGATGCGCTTCTCTGGACTGACACGGTTGAGATAATCGATCAGCGTCTGTGAAGTGGGCATCGCCCCGAAATGAACGACCACATCGGGCGACTCCCACTCGCTGGCCGCACGCAAAAATGTATCGTAGCCACCGAGCGCGTTTTCCGCGTGATAACGCACCCCGGAGAGCGGATCGGCAAGCAGCGGGAACCCGGCAGCGTCTGCCAATCGCTCGACCGCTGCTGGGAAATCGCCGCTGGGGCAGCGCGGCCCGCAAATGACCAAACCGCGCTGCGCACCGCCAATCTGATCAGCTAACGCAGCGATTTGGGCGTCGGTCGGCGTGATCGTCCCACGCACGAACGTTGTGAACGGGTGATCATTGGAGCGCGGCGCGGCGTCTTCATGCGTGGTGATGTCACCCGGAACCGCCGTCGGTTCGAGCGGCTTGCGGAACGGAAAATTCAGGTGGACGGGGCCACGCGGCAGCCCATTTGCGCGATCCAGCGCACGGCAAGCCAGCGTCCGCAGATTACGCACAGCGACGGCAGGCGGATCGCTTTCCGGCAATGCGACATCGACCGCCCACAGCACCTGATCGCCGTACAGTTTCACCTGATCGACCGTTTGATTCGCACCGCTGTCGCGCAGTTCGTGTGGGCGATCCGCCGTCAGCACGATCAGCGGCACCTGGGCATATTTTGCCTCGATCACTGCCGGGAAGAAATTGGCCGTCGCCGTCCCCGACGAGCACAGCACCGCGACCGGCTGCTCACTGGCCTGGGCCAGGCCGAGCGCGAAAAACGCCGCGCTGCGCTCATCGATGTGCGAGTAGACCTCAATCGCTGGGTGCTCGGCAAACGCCATCGTCAGCGGTGTTGAGCGCGACCCCGGCGCGATGCAAACCGCCCGCAAACCGGAGCGCGCCAGTTCATCGACGAAAATATGGCCCCAATAGCTGTTACGATTCGGCGCGGACATCTACATTCGCTCCCAGCGCGTCGAGCAGCGGCCTGAACTTCAGACCGATCTCATCCCATTCACGATCCGGATCAGAGTCGGCGACGATCCCGGCCCCGGCGTACAACCGCGCCTGCGCACCGACGCTCACTGCCGAGCGGATCGCGGCGGCGAACATCCCGTCGCCACCCGCATCCACCCAACCGACGGGGGCGGCATACCAGCCGCGATTGACCGTCTCCAAACGGCGCAGCGCCGCCAACGCTGCCGGGCGTGGGTGCCCGCCGAGCGCCGGAGTCGGGTGCAGCCGCTCGACGATGTCCAGGATCGTCCGCTGCCCGTCGAGTTCGCCGACAATCGGTGTGTACAGGTGCTGAATGTTACTCAACCGATAGATCGTCGGTTCGTCCGGCACATCGAACTGGCGCATCAGCGGACGCAAGCTCTCGCGCAGCGAATCGACCACCAGCGCATGCTCGTGACGCTCCTTCGGCGTCGTCAGCAGTTCCTCAGCCAGCGCGCGATCTTCAGCCTCACTTGTGCCACGTGGGCGCGACCCAGCCAATGCCGCCGTCGCAAATTGCGCGCCACACACCTCGCCAAGCAGTTCCGGCGTCGCGCCGTAGAAGGCATGGCCCGGCCACACCTCGATCAAGAAGCGGTAGCTGTTGGGGTAGCGTGTATGCAGCTTTTCAAGTGCCGCCACCGGATCAACCTCACCATCGAACGTCAAATCACACGTCCGCGCCAACACGACCTTGTCGTAATCGCCAGCGCGCATCTGGTCGGTCGCTTCAATGATCTGTTGCCGCCAATCATCGCGATCGAGCGGGTATGTGATCTGCTGGAGATTTAACTCTGTTTTCGCGGGCGCGTCGGGTTCAGCGTGCAACCACGCTGTCACACGGGCGAATTCGTCGTCCAGCGCTTGATCATCATCGTGTGGGTGAACGACCTGATTGATCGTCAGCCAATACTGATCAGCGCGGCGGGTGATCAGGTAGCGCGGCAGCACAAAATAGGCGGTGGGAAACACCGACCAGATCTGCGCCGCCCGCGTCTGATCGGGGTCGAAGTTGTCGTTGAACGCGAACCCGCCGAACAAGCGTGGGCCGACCTCATCTGGTGCGGTCGAGTCGTGATCGAGCTGGGCAAACAGCTCCGCCGCCTGCCGCTGGATCGACGTGAAGCGCTCCGCGTCAGATGCGCTGAGCACTGCCGCCGATCCCCAGCCGACAAAAGCCAACTGCGCCGGGTCGTGCTCCCAGTACACGCGCTGGGTTGTGCGCCGTAGCACTGCGAACAGCGAGAGCGGCGCAATCGGGCGGGTGCGGCTGATCACCCGGCGGCTGACTGCGGCGGCATCCCGCACAACTTCGTAGGGTTCATTATAGTGATCAATGGATTCGATTCGTTCGACAGAACTGACAGCAAACATTCGGTATCCGTCCTGTGTTCTAATGTGTCTCGTCGTGTGCAGACACTGCCGATTCCTCGAAGCCGACGCTTCGTAGGAGCATCGGGCGCAGTGTCATCATGATTCGTTCGGGATCGGGTTGGCCGGTGTACACCCAGCGGATGACGATCTCATTGATCGCGCCCATCCACGCTTGAGACACCAACTCCGTATCGGTTGGTGCAATATCGCCGACAGTCACCGCTTCATCCAGATAGATTTTGATCAGCGAGGCAAAGCGATCTTGCACCGCCATCCGCTTCTCTTCGAAAACCTGCCCCAAGCCGACAGCCTGAACCAGCAGGATCTTTGCCAGGCGGCGATACTTGCCGAACGTATCCAGGCAGGCGCGGAGTGCGGCATCCACACGCTGGATGCCCTGGGCTTCCTGCTCAATGGCAGCAGTGACACGCCGTTCAAGCAGGTCAGCGAATTTATCGACCAGCGCCAGAAACAACGTCTGTTTGTTGGGGAAGTGAAAATATACCGCCCCCTTCGACGTTTCCG
Source organism: Chloroflexota bacterium (assembly GCA_010092805.1). Lineage (GTDB taxonomy): Bacteria > Chloroflexota > Anaerolineae > Aggregatilineales > Phototrophicaceae > Flexifilum. The sequence goes on from JAADYY010000441.1 coordinate 4,010, forward strand.
ACTGCGCCACGATCTCATCGACGCTCGCATCGTGGTACCCTTTGTGCGAAAATATCTCAAGCGCAGCATCCAGAATGCGGCCACGTGTCGCTTCTGGGTCGCGGCTGTGTGCAGCTCGTTTGTTGGTTCTACCACTCATAGCGATAATACCCTGCGCTCAAGATGAAACTGACTGGTCAGTCTATAAGATACCACAAAAGAGAACGTCGCGCTTCCTTGAATCTCGCATCTTTGAAAAGTTTATCACAAGTTGAACATTCTGAACAATAAATCCAGATGAGAGACTGCACCTATGCCGAAGATCCGCCTCAATGGGGTGAACTACACCTATGATCGACGCGGGGATGGCCCGCCCCTGCTGCTCCTACACGGGTTCACAGGCAGCGCCGAACATTGGTCGCCCCATCGTGACAGTTTCGCCGCACGCTATACCACCCTCGTCATCGACCTACTCGGCCATGGCGCAACGGAGTCACCCACAGATCCAAACCGCTACCGCATTGAGCACGCCGCCCAGGATCTCGCCGCACTGCTGACTGCCCTATCCGCGTCACGGGCGCACATCGTCGGCTATTCGATGGGCGGTCGGTTGGCGCTGTACTTCGCCCTGACTTATCCTGCTGCGGTGCGCAGCCTGGTGCTGGAAAGCGCCTCACCTGGCCTCGCCGACCCCGGTGAACGCGCGCAGCGCGCCGCCGCCGACGCCCAACGCGCCGACCGCATCGAGCGCGCCGGGATCGTGGCATTCGTCGATGATTGGGAGCGGCTGCCGTTGTTCGCAAGTCAGGCGCGGCTGCCATCAGCGACCCGCGACCGACTGCGTGCGCAGCGGCTGCGCAATTCACCTAGCGGCTTAGCAAACAGTTTGCGCGGGATGAGCACTGGGGTTCAGCCGTCATTATGGAATCGGCTGGGCGCGCTGGAACGGCCTGTGCTGCTGCTAACTGGCGCGCTCGATCCGAAATTCGTCGCTATCGCTCAGCGCATGTACGCTGTGCTCCCGCACGCACGACACATCACCGTCCCCGATGCGGGACATACCATCCATCTAGAACAACCCGACGCCTTCAGCCAGCATGTGCGCGACTTTTTGCGGTGATATTAGCCAAATGTTTTCATGATACATTGTCTCATTCATTAGAAGATGTTGAAATTTAACTTGGAATTTGTTAAGATTATATAATCTAATGCTCAAATTGAGGAGGTGTAGCATCGGTTGCAACCC
>JAADYY010000442.1 GCA_010092805.1 Chloroflexota bacterium
ATCTCGAAGGAATGATTGGTCACCGTCAAACGCATTTTCGCTCTCCAAATGTTATCTACACTGAAGCCTGTACTAATCTGTCGGCGCGCTCGCACCCATCACCCAACCGTGACCAGATCAAGCTCCATGAGCCGGGCCAACTTCTTGATGCGCCCGCCCTGGCTGCCGACCCCCAGTGCGCAGTGATGCGTCGGGCCTTCTTCCGACCAACGATCCATAAATGCTGCCGGATCGAGGCTGAACTTCAGGCGCGAGTTGGTGTTGCCGATTTGCAGCGTTGGCCCTGGCAGCGATTCGCCCTCTGCGCTCAGCATTTTGAGGCGACCCTCTGCTGTTTGCGTCAATCCCAGAATGGTGATCGGCCCGGTTTTGACGTTGAACTCCACCGACAGCCCATAACCCCGCTTGCCGTGATACAAGCCCAGCCCGCGCAGCATGGGTTTCTCATCGCTGATCTTCACGTGACCTGGGCCGTCGTGCCCCATCAGGATGAAGTCATCGTTGAAGTCCATCGCGTAGAATTCGGTGTACGATCCGCCTGCATCCAGCCGATCCATGATGAGCATAGCGGCACAGGTTTTCAAATCGCCCTCACCGGATGCCGGAATGCCGCGCGCTGTCAGCAGTGAGTTCCCAACGATCAAGCTGGCACCGAGTTCCTCGTTGTCGTTGCCGTCCAGCCCGCGATAGTAGTAGGTCAGCCCGTTCAGGTCGAAATCCGCGACCAGCTTATCCAGCCCAACGGCGACTTGCGCCGACCAACGCAACGCCTCCTCGGTGACTTCCATCGAAATCTTATCGTGGCCGGTCTCGGCGATCTGGAATGTCGCGTGAATCTCCTCGATCTTGGCTTTGATCTCGGCCTCACTCACACCGTTGACGCGCGTGTGCAGGTCGTCCATCTCCAGCACCTCGATATGCGCGCCGAGCTGCGCGTGATGCATGGTGAAGTCGGAGTACATGTCGAGCATACCGGGGTAGGTGTGCCCCAGGAACCCGATGCGGCTGTAATTGAGTTCGCGCATCACGCTGGCCGCCCGCACCCAATCCTCGATCTGCGACCAGCCCCGTTCGTAATACTGCTGCGCGTGCCCGTCTACCGGGTGCAGCAGCCCAGACACGACATTGAACTGAATCTGGCTGCGGGCAAATGCATTCGAAATCTCTGGCACACAGCAGGCGCAGCAGTTCGCCAGCCATTCGGCGGTATCGGTATTCGGGTAATCCAACGCCGGGACGGGTTGCAGATTCAGCACAAGCACCGGCGCTTTGCGGCGCTGCACCGCTGGCAGCACCTGCGATGAGGTGGCATACGTGCCCACATAACACACGATGATGTCGACGTTTTCGCTGGCAAACAGGTCGCCCGCCTGTTTGGCCCCCGGCGCGTCATCCACCAGCCCGGCGGACACGACCTCGCCACCCATCTCGCGGATTTTGGCCTCGACATCGCGTTGATAGCCTTCCAGGCGCGCCTTCAGGCCATCGAACTGCGGCCAGTAGGCGGCCAACCCAATCCCAAACACACCAATTTTTGCTTTGGCAGTTATTTGCGCCATGTTTCAGCTTCCCTGTGTGATCAATAGGCTGAGTGACTTTGAAAATGATGCGTCTAATTTGATTTAAGTAAGCAAATCTGCGCGTGACAATCACGCCGCGCTAGCGTCGGGCCAACCATTTCCGTACCCGCCCGATGCCGATGTCTACGTTGCCCAGCCGCACCTGATCGATGAGCACGGCCAGCAGCAGCACCACCCCCTGCGCGATGTTCTGATATTCGGTCGAGACGCTTTGCAGGTTCAGGCCGTTCAGCAGTGTGCTCAGGATGACGACGCCCAGCAGTGTGCCCAGCAAACTACCTTTCCCACCAGCCAGACTCGTGCCGCCGAGCACCACTGCGGTGATCACGGTGAGTTCGACGGATGGCGCAGCACGGGGATCTGCCGCATAGAGGCGTGCTGTCAGGAACATCCCCGCGACACCCGCGCTCAACCCGGAGAGCGTGAACGCGATCATGCGGTAGCGGCGCACCGGCAGCCCCGCGAGTCGGCTGGCTTCCTCGTTGCCGCCAATCGCATACATTGCCCGGCCATAGGTGGTGAAGCGCAGCACAAAAATACCAAGAATGAACAGCCCCACAGTGAACACGACCGGGAACGGCACCTCACCGAGGATGGGCAGCGACACCGTGCCTTCGCTGAGGTTGGCGAACTGCGTATAGATGTCCATTTGCTCCGGCTCCACCGAGAACACCGGGATCGTCAACGCATCCGAAAGGACGAACGCCATCCCCCGCGCCACCGACAGCATACCGAGTGTGGTGATCAAGGCGTTGATGCCGACATAGGTCACCAGGAAGCCGTTGAGCAGCCCAACCCCAGCCCCTACGACCAACGAGGCCAATATTGCACCCACCAGGCCGAGCGGTTCTTGTAGAGCGCCGATGACAACGCCGCACAACGCCGCCGTCGAGGCCACCGATAGATCCAGCCCGCCGCCGATCATCAGCATGGTGGTGAACACAGCGATGATGCCAATCGTCGTGCTGGCGAGCAGCAGGTTGTTCAGGTTTCGCCCCGTGAGAAACACGGCGGAAAGGGAGGTCATCACGAGGACGATCAGGGCCAGCATGATGAGCAGACCCAGCAGCTCCTGCAAATCGCCCGACCGCCGGAACCCACCGATCCGCAGGCTGCGCGGCGCTTGCGGCTGTCTATTCTGTGTGTCCGTTGCCATGCACACCCCCCGCCGCCGCTTCCAGCAGCCGTTCCTCGGTCGCTTCCATTTGCGTGAATTCGCCGGCCAGCCGCCCCTCATGGATCGCCAGGATACGATGGCTCACAGACAGCACCTCTTGAATGTCCGACGACACCATCAAAATCGCCAACCCTTGATCCGCAAGGAGTTCAAGCTGGTCGTAAATATCTGAACGTGCGCCCACATCCACGCCCCAGGTTGGCTCATTGAGCACCAGCACCCGGACGTTGGCCTCCAGCCAGCGCGCCAGCACGACTTTCTGCTGGTTGCCGCCGCTCAGAAAGCGTGTTGCCACTTCCATGCCGCCCGCCATGCGGATTCCCAGGCTATCGACCCAGCGCTGGGTATGCTGTCGCTCACGTCGCTGGCGAAAAACCCCGAACCACTCCAGGTTACGCCAGTTGGACAGTGTGACGTTCTTGCGCACACTCATTCCCAGCACCAACCCATTGACCTTGCGATCAATCGGCACAAACCCGATCCCGGCGCGTTTACCATCGCGCGGCGACTTGATCTCGGCAAGCTCACCGTTGACTTCAATAGTGCCGCTGTCGGCGGTGTCCGCGCCGAAGATGCAGCGCGTGAGGTCGGCGTGGCCTGCACCCAGCAGCCCGAACAACCCAACGATTTC